>SLFH01000228.1 GCA_007124345.1 Phycisphaerales bacterium
CCCTGCCTGAACGGGGTCCGTCCAGCGGAGATCGTCGGCCGTTGCTTTGGGCAAAGTGCGCAAGCTGCGCAGAACTCGCCCAAGGTCGTTTTGTTGTCCGATGCGGTCGCCGCGGCGATCGGTTCGCACCACTTCGAACCGGCGCGCGGGCGGCTGGCGGTGATCGTGCTGGGGACGGGAGTCGGGCTGGCGGTGCTCGATGGGGGCGAGCCGGTGACAATCGGGGGGCGGGGCTTGAGGGTTATCTCGGCGCGCCGGCGCTGGAGGCGAGGTTCGGCGAGCGGATCGCCGTGGGGCTGGCGGGGCTGGATGGGGAAGATCCGATCCTGCGTGCGCTGGCGAGGGCGTGCCGCATCGTGCACGCGATCTACACACCCGACGAGATCCGGCTGCTGGGCGGCGTGGGGATGCTGCTTGAGCCGGTGCTGCCGAAGCTCGACGTGTTGGTGCGGACGGAGCTGACGGGTGTGGCTAGAGCGGGTTGGACGATGCGCTGCGCCGATTCGGCCTATCTGTCCGCGATCGGCGCGGCGGTGCAGGCCGGACGGGCGATCGTCTAGCTTGCGTTCAGTCGCGCTTGGGCGGGACGAGGTCGACGGTCGGCTCGTTGTCTGATCTGTTGCTGCGGAGTTCGTTCTTGCGGGAGCGGCGCTTGCGCGGCCGGGGTTTCTTTTGCGGGGCGGGCTTTGGGTTTGTTTCTGGCTCGGGCTTGCTCACCGGGTTGTCGGTGGCCTTGCCCAGCAGGCAGACGATCAGGGACAAGGCCGCGGCGATCATGAACCGCCATGGGAAGGCGACCTCGTTGGCGAGCATCCGCCACGGATCGGCGAATGCGGGTGGCAGGCCGGAGGCGAAACTCCCCAGAGCCCAATTGGCGAACCAGGGCTGCAGCACAAGCGTCGCGCCGATGCCAACGATGAGCGCCGCGATCACCGACGCGGAGCTCCCCCGCTTGGTGCAGATCACGGTGAGGAAGACCGCGACCATCCCGGCGTAGGCGAAGGCCATGACGCCAAGCGCGAAGTCGATGAGCTGCTCTTCCGACGACCGTTGCCAGTAGATGCACAGGCCGGCGAACCCGCCGAGCACGAGGCCCCAGAAGACGACGCCGAGGCGACCGACGAAGAGGTAGTGTTTTTCGGATCTGTTCCGGGCGATGCGCCTGTAGAAGTCGTTGACGACGGTCGAGCTCATCGAGTTCAGGCCGGAGTTCAGGCTGCTGAGCCCCGCTGCGAAGAGGCCCGCGAGCATGAGGCCCGTCAGGCCGGCTGGCATCTCGCGCAGCACGAAGCTGAGGAAGATACGGGCCGAGTCGAAGACCTCGTAGTCCGGCGCGTTCTCGCCCATGATGTCGGGGCGGTCGTAGAAGATGTACAGCAGCAGGCCGACGCCCATGAAGACTCCGACGACGGGGACGGCGATGATGTTGGCGCTGATGACCGACCACGAGCCCCGTGCGGCGGACTTGCAGGTGAGCATGCGCTGGACCATGTCCTGGTCGGTGCCGTAGGCCGCGACGCCCCAGAGGGTGAAGGCGAAGATCGAGGCCCAGAGCGTGAAGCTGGAGCCCCAGTCCATGCGGGTGTCGAAGACGGTGAGCTTGGAGGGCCCGTCCTCGCCGACGCGGGCCTCTCTGAGGGTCGAGGCGATCTCGGAAGCGGGCACGGGGATCTGTGAGAGCAGGACGAAGACCGCCGCGCCGATGGCGACCATGAAGACGAGCATCTGGACGACATCGGTCCAGATGACGCTGGCGACGCCCCCGGCGAGCGTGTAAACGATGCCGACGACAACGAGCGCGCCGATCGCCATCAGCAGGTGGCTGTCGGGGATCGCCTCTTCGGGCTGAGCGCCGAACATGATGAGGGCGGCGGGGATGGCGACGATGTAGATCCTCGCGCCCGAGGCCATGATCCGCCCGAGGAGGAAGGCACCGGAAGTGGCGACGACGCCAGCGGGGCCGCAGCGCTTGCCGATGAGCTCGTAGACCGTCGCGACACGGTGGCGGTAGAAGGCGGGGATGAAGAGCAGGCCGATCACGAGGGCCGCGAGGATCATCCCGATGTTGGTCGCGAGGTAGGTCAGGTTGCCGGCGTAGGCCTGCTGGGGCCCGCCGATGAAGGTCGCCGCCGAGAGGCTGGTGGCGAGCACGGAGACGGCGACGGCCCAGACGGGCATCTTCCTTCCGCCGAGGAAGTAGTCCTCGGTGTTGCGGTTTTTGCGCATCGAGAACCAGACACCGGTCGCGACGAGCACAAGGAAGTAGAGCCCGAGCACGATGACATCGAGGATGCCGAAGCCGCCGGGTGTGTCCGCCTGGCCGTCCATGGTAATTGAGGGTACCTCCGGTCAGGGGTCGATGACGCGGTCGAGGCGTCCGCCGGCCGCGGACAGGCGCTTCTCGGCCTCAGCCCGATCGACGCCGAGCCTGTACATGACGACCGCCGCCTTGACCCCGCCGCCCGCGAGGTCGAGCAGTTCGAGCGAGCCGGGGCGGTCGAGGCCTGTGAGCTCGGCGACGATGCGTGCCGCGCGGTCTCTGAGCTTGTCATTGCTCGCCCGCAGGTCGACCATGAGATTCTGATAGACGCGTCCGGAACGGACCATGAGCGTGGTGCTGATCGTGTTGAGGGCGAGCTTGGTGGCGGTGCCCGCCTTCATGCGTGTCGACCCGGTGAGCACCTCGGGGCCGGTCGGAATGACGACGAGCCTGTCGCAGCCCGGGGGTTTTTCTGTAGGCGAGCAGGAGAGCATCGCCGTAAGACAGTTGGGGCAGAGGCGCTTGGCGATGGCCATCGCGCCGCGGACGAACGGGGTGGTGCCCCCGGCGGCCAGGCCGATGACCGTGTCGCTCGGCGTCAGGGCGAGAGCTCCGAGTTCGGGCAGGGCGCCGTCGGGCTCGTCTTCCTTGTGCTCGCTGGAGCGGCGGAGGGCCGCGTCGCCCCCGGCGATGATGCCGACCACCCGCCCGGGCTCGACCTGAAAAGTCGGCGGCGCTTCGGAAGCGTCCAGCA
>SLFH01000110.1 GCA_007124345.1 Phycisphaerales bacterium
GGTCGCGGCGTCGCCCCGGTCCGGCCCCCGTCCATCTGAGCGGCGGCAACCGTCCAAGGGCATGTACGGATACGCTATCAGTGAGGGAGGAGTCTCCGGCATTGGGTCAGGAACGCCGACAACCCGCCGCCGGGCCCGCGGACGGGGCCCCGATGGACCGCGCCGACGCCGCCGATGCGCGGGACCGGGCCCTCGTCGATGCGATCCGCGCCGGCGATCAGCGAGCCTGGAACGAGCTTCTGGAGTCCTATCAGGACCGCCTGTACACCCTCTGTTTGCGGATGGTCTCCGACCCCGAGCTCGCGGCCGACCTCACCCAGGACACGATGGTGCGGGTGATCCGCGGGCTGGACTCGTTCAACGCCGAGAGCCGCCTCTCGACCTGGATCTACCGCATCGCGATGAACATCTGCCTGAGCCGCCTGCGGGCGGAAAAGCTGCGTCGGCACCCCAGCCTGGACGAGCCCGATAGCCAGGGGCAGGAAAAGTCTTCAAAGATTTCTCAGAATCGGGAACCCCGGGCGTCGTTGCGCATCCAACAGAGTGAGCGTCGGCGACTCCTGGGCGACGCGTTGGACCGTCTGGACCCCGATCATCGGGCGATCCTGGTTCTCCGCGATGTCCGAGGTCTGGAGTACGACGCGATCGCTCAGGTGCTCGGGGTCGCGATGGGCACCGTCAAGAGCCGGCTTTTTCGGGCCCGCGTCGCCCTTCGGCGGGCGATCCAGGAACCGTCCGGTCAAGTGGGGAGTGCAGAAGGCGTGAACGAACAAGGACCAGCCGGCACGCAGGACGCCAGGCCGGACAGCACGCGGCGGACGGGGACACAGCCATGACCCGCGAGGGCGAACCAACCCGCATCACGCTCGACGAGGCGACGCTGCTCGCTTGGGTCGAGGGCGAACTCTCGCCGGAGATGCACCGGCGGGTCTCGATCGCACTCTCGCGCGAGCCGCGCCTGCGCGAGCTGGCCGAAGGTCTGGTCGCCGACCGCGACGATTTCCGCTCGATGGGCGACGACACGGCCCCCGACGGCCTGCTCGCCGATGTCGCCGACGCCCTGGAGCGGGAGATGCTCGTCGGGCTGCAGGAAGAGGGCACCGCCGTCTCGTCCAGGCCGCCCAAGTCCGTCGTCGCGGGCAGGATCGGCCCGAGCGGGGGCGCCCGCAAGACGAGCGTCCCTTACGCCAACGGGCTGTGGCAGGACCGCTTCGGGCGGAGGCTGGCGATGGCCGCGGGGCTGCTGCTGGTCGTCGGCGGGGCGGGCACCTTGGGCGTCTTGCTCTGGCCGGACCGCTCGCCCACGCTGGCGCCCACGCACTCGGTCTTCGACGGACAGATCGCGATGGAGGAGCGAGAGGAAGTGGGCGAGGCGGAGCGCCGCCCGACGCAATCGCTACCGCTCGGCGCCGAGTCCGATCCGGTCCGCATCGCTGAAGCCCCCGAGCCCAGGCCGATCACAGAAACACTTGAATCGTCCCGGGAAGCCGAGCGTCCGCTCGTTCGGATCGCCGAGTCGCCGCCCGCCCCGAGCGGGCGCCCGGTCGACACGACACGGGCGGCGCAGCTCGCCGCGGAGGGCCGGCTGCTGGTCCGCGTTCGATCTGTCGACCTCGGCGAGATGCTCGCGGGATTTGACCGGTTGGGCACGCAGCGCCGCGTGGATGTCGTGCCGCGGGATGTGATCGCGGGCGACATCGAGCGTCTGACTGTCGCGCTGCAGGAGGAGCGTCGCCGCATGGGCGTCGTGGCGCAGGCAACGGATCTCCCGGCAGAGCGATCCTCCGACACCCGGGCCCGACGCTCGCACGCGGGCGAGGGCGACCCGCGCGTGCTCGCCGAGCAGGTGCGCGTCATCGAAGTGGCGCCCGACGGGAGAGAGCTGGCCCTGCTCCGCTCGCGCCTCCTCGGCGAGCGGGCCCTGCTGGTCGAGTTTTTCGCGACCGACGAGCCGATGCCCGTCGGCACGCCGCCGAACATCGAAGATCTGCTCTGGTGGACGCTCCCGCCCGATCGCTGGACACCCCGCGTCCGCGTGCCGGTGCTGATCGAGGGTTCGGACTGAATCCGTTCGGCATCCGGTACCGTTTGCGGAATTCAAGATCGTCTTTGCCGCAATGCGCTTCCTTGCTTTTACGAGCAGGTCCTGTTGATCCCGACTCCGGTTGTTGTGTATCGTCGATCTCTCGGCGGGGGGCCGCGAATTCTAAGTGTCTGCGCGGAGAGAATCACAATTGGCAGAAGGAGATCGCAAATGCAGATCCGATTCCGAAACCGTTGCACCCTCGCTCTGGCCGCCGTTACGGCAGCCGGTGCTGTCAGCGGCGCGTCCGCCCAGCCCATCACATACGAGCTGACCGTCCTCGAAGACTTCGAGGTCGCAACCGTCTTCCGTTCGCTCTTCGGCGGCACGGGCCGCTCGTTCCTCACCAACCAGGCCCGCTACCAGGTCAACGGCGACTCGCTGATCTCCGGCCAGTCGCCCCTGGGTATCTACACGGTCTTCGACATCGACGGATCGACGCTCCAGCCCCCCGGCGGCGCCGTCTCGGTCGACGAGATCGTCTTCAACCTCACCTCCGCTTCGCGGATCAGCACCGGCTCGGGCGGCGTGCAGACCGCCGGCAACCTGCTGATCTACTTCACCACCGACAACTCCGACCTGAACCTCAAGGAGTTCAACACCGACGGCTTCACCGACGCCACGGGCCTGACAGGCCAGTTCACCGATCTGACCCTCCTCTCGACCGGCTTCCAGGACGCCGGCGTCTACGACTTCTCACGAACGCTCGATATCAGCGCCGTCTCGACCGACATCCTCGACGCGATCAACGACGGCGAGAACATCCGCTTTATCATCGCCAGCGACACGCCGGCCGCCGTCTTCCAGTTCGCGACCGGCCTGCCCGACCCCTCGCCGATCTTCGACTTCTTCGGCGAGCCGACCACGCTCGACATCACCGTCACCGCCGGCGGCGCGGCCTGCCCGCCCGACCTCAACGGCGAC
>SLFH01000154.1 GCA_007124345.1 Phycisphaerales bacterium
GGGGGCGATCGTGGGGCTGCCGATGCGTCGGCTTGTGCCGTTGCTTGAGCGGCTGGGGGTCGCGGCGAGGAAGGGCGCGTCGTGATGGGGTTGGCGATGGCGATGCTCGCGCAGGCGTCGAGCCAGCCGCTGGCGCCGAGGTGGGTTGTGCTGCCGATGGCGGCGATGACGCTGGTGATTTTGGCGGCGCATGTGATGGCGATCCGCGTGGCGCCGATGCCCGACAGCCGCAGAAGGATCCGCACGGCCAACGGCGTGGTGATGATGTTGCTTGTGACGGTGCTTGCGTACGCGATCGGTGTGGCGACGCCCGCGTTGCCCGGGGGGTTTACGCTGGGTTGGTTGGCCGCGGTGGGGCTGCTGGTTGTGGTGATGGGGCTTTCGCTCCTGGACATGCTCAACACCTTCCGCCTGCACGCTCGCGAGACGAAGGACACCAAGTCGAAGATCCGCGAGGCGAAGGAAGAGCTCAGGCGGATTTTGGAGGGGAAGGAATGAGTGGGGCGCAGGGCGCGGGGCGTGGGGAGCGGGGTGGGGCTGTCGGCGGCGGGCTTGGGCGTCTGGCGGCGGGTGTGTACCGGCGCGAGATCGGGCGGCGGAATCGCAGGTACGACGCGGGAGCGGGTGTCACAAAGCTCAATGTGCCGGTGATCAGTGTCGGCAATCTCTCGGTTGGGGGGACGGGCAAGACGCCGATGGTCGCGTGGATCGTGCGCACGCTGCTGGAGGCGGGGCGCTCGCCCTGCATCGCGATGCGTGGGTACAAGAAGGGCAAGGGGCAGTCCGACGAGGAACTGCTCTACCGGCGGACGCTGGAGGGCGTGCCGGTGGTGGCGCAGCCTGACCGGCTCACCGGGCTCCGCGAGCTGTTTCAAACCGAGGCGGGGCGCAGGGTGAATGTGCTGGTGCTCGACGACGGGTTCCAGCACCGCAGGATCGCGCGCGATCTGGACCTCGTGCTGGTCGACTCGACAAGCAGCCCGTTCGAGGATGCGCTGCTGCCGTCGGGGTGGCTGCGCGAGCCGGTGGAGTCGCTCAAACGAGCCCACGGCGTGGTGCTGACGCACGCCGAATCCGTCTCGCCGATAAGGCTGGAAGAACTGGAGTTGCAGGTCGAGGCGGCGCACGGACGGTCGCCGGCGGCGCGTGCGGCCCACGCGTGGGGCGGGCTGGATGTGCGGATCGATGGGCGGGAAGTCGCGCGCCCGGTGGGGTGGCTCAAGGGCAAGCGGGCGATGGTGGTGTGCGCGATCGGGCGGCCAGAGCCGTTTGTGCGGCAGGTCGAGCGGGCGATCGGCGGGCCGGCCGCCGGCAAGCTCGTCCTGCGTGACCACGACCCGTACAAGCCGGTCACGCGGGAGGCGATCGCCAAGGAAGCCGCGGCGGCGGGGGCGGAGGTGATCGTGACGACGGAGAAGGATTGGTCGAAGCTGGAGTCGGCGGAGTGGGCGTTGCCGGTGGCGAGGCCGCGGCTGGTGATGAAGATTGAGCAGGGGGAGAGGGAGCTAAGGGATATGGTGGGTGATGTGGGAAGGCACGGAGGCAGTTAGGCACGGAGGCACGGAGGGGGGAAGGGGAGAGAGACGGAGAGACGGGGAAGAAGGCACGGAGGCACTTAGGCACGGAGGGGGAGAGAGACTTAGAGACGGAGAGATAAAGTGACACGGTTCGGCGAACCGTGCCACCCGGAAGGGGATCGATGGACACGCTGCTTGGGCATCTTGCTCGTTGGAAGCCGTTCACCGCGATCGTCGTCGGTGATTTCATGCTCGATCAGATGCTCTACGGCGACGCCGAGCGTCTTGCGGCCGATGCGCCGGTGCCGATCCTCCGTGTGCGGCGTGCAGAAAACCGGGCGGGCGGGGCGGCGAATCTGTGTCTGGACCTTGCCGCGATGAAGGGGAGGGTGCTCGCGTTCGGCGTGGTGGGCGACGATGGGGACGCGACGCAGCTCAAGCGAGAACTCGAAACCCAGGGCGTGGATGTCTCGGGCATCGTCACCGACGCCGAGCGCCCGACGACGGTAAAGCGGTACATGATCGGCCTCGCCTCGCAGCGCCACCCCCAAAAGATGTTCCGCGTGGACCACGAGTCGCGCGAGCCCCTGGGCGAGGATGTGGTCGCGGAAATGCTCGCCCGCTTCGAGGCGGCGCTGGCGGGCGCTGATGTGGTCTGCATCGAGGATTACAACAAGGGCGTCTGCTCTGATGCGCTCTGCCAGGGCGTGATCCGGCTGGCGAAGAAGGCGGGCAAGCCCGTGCTCGTCGATCCGGCGATGCTGCCGAGCTACGCGAAGTACACCGGCGCGACGGCGATAACCCCCAACCGCAACGAGGCAGAGATCGCGACCTCGATGCCCACGGCGCCCGATGCCGACACGCGGGTGAACGGCCGGGTCTCGGCGAGGTTGCTCGAACAGCTCGCGTGCGAGGCGGTGGTGCTGACGCTCGACCGGCACGGCGCGCTGCTGCACAGGCGTGGGAGCGAGCCGATCGGCGTGCCGACCGTCGCGCGCGAGGTTTACGATGTCACGGGCGCAGGAGACATGATGCTCGCGGGGCTCGCGGCGGCGAAGGCGAACGGGATGGGGTGGCTGGACGCGGTGCGGTTCGCCAACGCCGCGGCGGGGCTGGAGGTCGAGGTTTTCGGCGTGATGCCGATCCCGCTGGAGCGGATCCACCACAGCCTGATGATGCAGCACTCGGGTTCTGCGGGGAAGGTGCGCGACGCGGAGCAGCTGCGTGTCGAAGCCGCGGCGAGGCGCCAGCAGGGCCAGCGGATCGTGTTCACCAACGGGTGCTTCGATGTGGTGCACTCGGGGCATGTGAAGCTGATCGAGGAGGCGTCGAAGCTCGGTGATTTCCTGGTGGTGGCGATCAACGCCGACGCGTCGGTCTCGCGCCTCAAAGGGCCGGGGCGGCCGGTGAACAACCAGGACGACCGGGCGCGGGTGCTCGGCGCGTTCGAGTCGGTGGGCGCGGTGGTGATGTTTAGCGAAGAC
>SLFH01000196.1 GCA_007124345.1 Phycisphaerales bacterium
AGATAACCATTCATGAAATGCCTTGCGGAGGTTATGTATATTTTGAATGGGAGACGGTTCCCAGGGCTACATTCTATGAAGTGGCAAGAAATCCGGTGCCCGGTTTTGCCGGAGGGCCGGGAGACTGGATATCGGAAAACATCGTCCATAGCGGTTCGGCACCTGATTTTTTTGAAGGATGGCTAAAACCCGGCGCTTTGTATTCATATAAAATAAGGGCGGGAAATGAGACGGGTTTCAGTGATTGGAGTAGCAGGTTCGTAAGAGCAAGTGAGGTCTGTCCTCCGGAGACTCCTTCCCCTCCGAGAGAGATATAAATATTTAAAATATTATGAGAATTTTGATCGAAACATCAAAATTGACTTTAAAAACGGCACTTGTGCTTGTTTTGGTTTTTTCTTTTTCTTTATTGGACATAAATATTTTTGATAGAGAAGTCCTTGCCGGTGGTAATTGCGGTCAGATAACGGTCAGGTGGACGGCTTCTTCTGGAGCCGAGAGGTATGAACTTTACAGAGATGATCGGTCCGTATATGTTGGGAAAGATAACTTTTTTACGGACTCGGACCTTGTTTTCGGTCGAAGTTATCGATACAAGGTCAGGGCGATAAACAGGGCGGGAAAGAGCGGATTTTCCAACGAGGTCGTCTTTAGGGCCGATACGGTCTGTTCACCGGAAGATCCGACCGGATTTGTTACTCACAATTTTTCCTGTGGCGGTAAAATATTTGTCTTTTGGAATCGTTCCCCCGGCGCGGAAAGGTATGAATTAAAAAGAGGGAGGGAAGTTATTTATGAAGGCCCCCTTAATTATTTTTTTGATTCGGATCTGAGAACGAACAGAAGATATACCTATACCGTTAAAGCCGGAAACGTCGGAGGGTGGAGTGAGGAAGTGTCGGTGACGGGTCTTTCGTCGGATATCTGTCCTCCGCCCGCTCCCGAAGATGTTTTTGAGGAAGAAAAAGTTTTGGGCACTGAAGGAACCGCTCAGATATCGATCAGGAGTTCCCCCCGGGACGGAGTAAATGTGACAAGAGGGAGAGATGTCGCTTCTTTTGATGTAGAGGTCAGACATTCGGATATGACCATCAAAAGGGTCGATATTTTCTTTAGTGAGAACCCTCTAAGGTATCTGGAAGAGGTCAGGATAAGGTCCGGATTTTGGGATTCCGCCACTTTGCCCATAAACAGGGATACCGTTACGGTCGTGGACCGAGGTAATGAGTACAGGGTTCGTTTTTCCGACATTTCTTTCAAAATACCCAAGGACAGGACAAGCGCTTTGACTGTTCGTGTCACTCCGAAAGATGATGTTTCGGACTTTGATGATATTTCGGTCTATTTAAAGAACGGATCTATCAGAATGGAAGATACCCTTTTTATTCAACACAACATCCCCACAAGAGGGGGTGGACCGGAAGGAGATTTTTTCAGAATTTTCAACATTCGTTAGTTAAACGAAAAGAGATCTTTAAGTTATCCACATAAACTGTTTTTTTAAAGGGTTTTTTAAGTTATAAATACTTTTAACACCCGGATATCCGTCGGACCTTCGGGTGTACTCTCGAGACCTTTTTTAAAAAGGTGTTTTAAAATTAAATAAGAAATAAAATATGATTGGAAAAAAATATTTTTCATCTTTAGTTATAAGATACGTGGCGGCATTTATGGCCGTTTTTTGTTTATTTTACTCTCAAGTGCATGCTTTTGATTGCGGAAGCTTATTGGCTGTTGATATAAACAGTGCGTCCGAAGAAGAGTTGGTGTGCATTACTCATATCGGACCTTCACGAGCCAAAGACTTGATCTCTTTAAGGCCTTTTTCTTCCGTTCTCGATATGAAAAGGATCGGAGGTATAGGTGAACCCGGTTCCGCAACTTTGACCGCCATAGAAGAGCAGGGGCTGGCGGTTGTTGGTGGGGGAGTGATATTCAAAGAAAAAGAGGAAGAAGAAACGGAGGAGAAGGAAGAAGAAACAAAAGAAGAAGAGACAAAAGTTTCGGCTCCTCAAATTGAAACCTCGGCGCATTCATCTCCCGTGAGACTTTCAACATTTGATGAAATAGAGACTTTTAAGATAAGTGCCGGCAGGGACAGACTCGTTTCCGTTGATAGTGAAGTAAGTTTCGTAGCTTATATTGAAAGTGATGCGAGTATTCCAAGAAATGCGGAATTCCAGTGGGTTATGGGAGACGGGTCGGTAAAAATGGGAAGAGAGGTGAAACATGAATATTTTGCTCCCGGCAACTATTCCGTTGTTTTAACTGTAAGAATGGGGAGAGAGGAAGCGGTTTCCAGAGTTCAAGTTGAGGTCATAAAACCGGAGATATCGATAAAAAGTGTTGAAGGTGGCGTTATAACCCTGTTCAATTCCGCGAGAGGAGAGATAAATTTGGGCGGTTGGGAGGTTGTTTCGGGTGAAAATTCTTTTTTGATCCCCGACAATACCATGATAGGACCTTCAGGCTCGCTTCCTTTGCATGAACGGATAACAGGTATTGAGGTTTCTGATGGTGAGGAAGTCACGATCTCTTCTCCCGGAGGTGGGTTTGAGAGTGTGTATGGAGAAGAAGAAGATCTTAAAAAAGAAGAAATAACAAGTCAGGTGGAATCGGATATTGAAGAAAAAAACAGACTTCATTCGGAGATACGGCTTTTAAGAGAGGAGATAAATCGTTTGGCTTTTTCAGAAAGGGAGCCGGACAGGGAAGGAGAAGTTGAAGGAGTAACAACAAAAGAAGTAGATCTTTCGGAGGAAAAAGAAACGAATATTGAAGTTTTTGAAAAAGAGGTTTTTGAAAAAGAAGAAACTTCTTCATCACCATCGGAAACATCGGAAGGTGATATCAAAGTGATATACGAAAAAGAAGGGGAAAGAAAAGGGATATGGAGGAGGCTTTTGGGAGCTCCGGCGGCCGTTTTTGAGAGGTTGCCGTTTTAGGTTTTCAACATTTAATCCACAGGTTGTTAAGAGTCAGGTTGGAGTTTGTAAA
>SLFH01000211.1 GCA_007124345.1 Phycisphaerales bacterium
CCCCGCGCCCCACACCCCGCGCCCTCTCTCTCCCCTCTCCTCCCCTACAATTTCCTACGCAAGGGACCTGGGCTCCCGCGGGGTTTGCGGCCCCGCATTTCACCGCCCAAGACGACGGAGAGTTGACCATGACCACCGCCTCGACCAGCACCAGCCGCGACACCGCGACCGATCCGCTGAGCCTGATCGATGTGGACCATGTCCGGTTCTATGTCGGCAACGCCAAGCAGGCCGCCTACTTCTACGCCCACACCTTCGGCTTCAAGGTCGACCAGGTCGCCGACCTGACCACCGGCAGCCGCGACGAGGCCTCGTACCTCCTCACCCAGGGCAACATCCGCCTGTTGCTCACCACCGGCCTCTCGGCCGATCACCCGGCCCAGGAAGAGGTCCGGCGCTTCGGCGACGGCGTCAAAGACATCGCGATGACCGTCTTCGACGCGCAGGCCGCCTTCGAGCGGGCCGTCGCCAACGGGGGCGAGATCGCGTACGAGCCGGTGACCTACGCCGACGAGGGCGGCAGCGTCACCATGGCCGGCATCAAGGCCTACGGGCGCTCGGTCCACTCGTTCGTCAGCCGCAAGGGCGCCTACGCCCTCGACCGCGTGAAGAAGGGCGAGGCGTTCGCGCCGAAGTTCCGCGCGTTCGGCCCCTTCGCCCTCAACGACTACAACGCCAAGCACCCCTGCGGCTTGAAGTATGTCGACCACTGCGTCGGCAATGTCGAAGAGGGCAAGATGAACCACTGGGTCAAGTGGTACGAGGATGTCCTCGAGTTCAAGATGTTCAAGCACTTCGACGACCAGGACATCTCGACCGAGCACTCCGCCCTCATGAGCAAGGTGATGGCCTCGGGCAACAACCTCATCAAGATGCCCATCAACGAGCCCGCCAAGGGCAAGAAGAAGAGCCAGATCCTCGAATACCTCGAGTGGCACGACATGACCCCCGGCGTGCAGCACCTCGCCCTCCGCACCGACGACGAACTGCACTCGGTCGCCGAGCTCCGCGGGCGAGGCGTCGACTTCCTCCAGATCCCCGACACCTACTACGACGAGGTGTGGGACCGCGTCAGCGCGCTGGGCTGGGAGGTCAAGGAAGACCACGAGAAGATCCGCGACCTCGGCGTCCTGGTCGACGCCGACGACGAAGGCTACCTCCTCCAGCTCTTCACCAAGCCGCTGCAGGACCGGCCGACCCTCTTCTTCGAGATCATCTGCCGCCGCGGCAGCCAGAGCTTCGGCAAGGGCAACTTCAAGGCCCTCTTCGAGGCCCTGGAGAAGGAACAGGACCGCCGCGGGAACCTGTAATCTCCCTCGCGGACATCTGAAAACAGACCTGTTGCACTGGCGGCTTGTCCGCCAGTGTTTTTTGCAGATACTCCGTTTGCGCCAAGCCCACTGACGGATACTCCGCGAGTGTCGCAGAATCATGCGTGTCCGGTCTGAAACACCGAAGGAACGCCCGCATGACCGCCTCTCAGGAATCACACGCCTTCGAAGAATGGCTCGAATACTGCTTCACCCAAGGCTTCGACGATTTCCATGGGCGCAGCCGCGATCCCGACGCCGCGGATGAGCGAGTCGCCAAGTTAGAGGGCTACTCGCCGCGAATCGGCGAGCACCTCCTGCGGCTGTTCGAGTCGCCCGCGATCCTCTCCGGCCGTTTTACCGACGATCAACTCGCCGGCGGCGTGCGCTATATCTTCGGCACGCCCTCTGAGTACTTCATCGGCATGAAGACCGAGGCGCCGCCCGAGCTGATCGAACGCTGCGTCCGCTCGTCGCTTCGGATGTTCACCGAACTGTTCGATCCCGTCTGCCTCCGGCGCGAGGCCGAAGGGAGATCCGAGCGCACGCCCGATTCGATCGAGCAGGCGGTGATCGACATCTGGGACAGCGGCTTGGACGCGGTCGCGATGCCGCAGCACGCGACCGACGCCGAATTCGAGGCGGGTCTGTTCATGATCGAGGGCGTGTTGAAGAGCTGCCGCAGCACGGCGTGCCTGCTCAGCGGCGTCGAGGGCGTCCGCGAGGGTCTGTCGGCCAACCCGGAATCGAGCGGCCGCCGCCGACGGCTGCGCGGGGCTTTGAAGGCGTTGCTTGGCCGCGGCGATCTCCCGCAGGAGACCCAGGCCGCGGCCGAAGCGACGCTGCGGATGCGTTAGGCGGCCCGGCCTTCCCGCGTTATGATGGTGGCGTGTCCGACGACTCCGTACACCCCGAACCACGCACCCGCCCGGACTTCAACGCCTGGGTCGAGTACTGCTTCGTGCACGGGTACTACGACTGGGCGAATTGGAGCACCGATCCGGTCGAGGTCGCTGAAGCTCGCCAAGCCGAGTTCGTGGACCTGATCGATCCCGTCGTGCTCGCCGAGCACATGACTCGGCTCTTCGAGTCGCCCGCGTTCATCGCCGATCGATACAACGATGAACAGATCACCCGGGCGACATGGTTCTTCTTCGGCATCTCGTCGTACTACTTCTACGAGATCCGCGACAGCCCCGCGGTCTCCGAATCCCTGCGCGACCGCTGCATCCGCTCGGTCGCGACGATGTACACCGACCTCTACGACAAAGTCTGCGGCAAAGGCCCCGACGATCACGCGATGGGCAAGGATGAGATGATCAAGGCCATCTACCAACTGCCGGATCTCGATGGCGCGGTCTTCATGATCTGGGACATGGATTCCTTCGGGTATGTTGCGATCCCCACAGACGAGGTGGACGCCGCTTTCGAGCGCGGGTACGCGGTGCTTGAAGCGGCATTGATGCGTTGCAAGACGAGCGCATGCCGCCTGAGCGCCTTGCACGGCATCGGACACTCGGTGCGCATGTTTGAAGAGAGTGCGAAGAACAATCGGCTCCGGTCGCTCGTCGATCAGTTCCTCGCTGAGTGCGAGGTTCCCGGGTGGCTCGCCGAATACGCCGACTGTGCCCGCTTCGGTGCGGTGCAGTGATTTAGATGTCGCCAAAGACCGCTCGGTAATCTGACCCCTCTTACCCCGCCGCCACACCAACCTTCTGCGGCGCCGTGCTGAGCAGGTAGATCCCGATCAGGATGAGCAGCACCGCCGCCGCCTTGCGGAGGGTCATGGTCTCGCCCAGCGCGAGCCAGCCGAGCACGACCGCCGTCGCCGGCGCGAGGGCGAAGGCGACGGGCTTGACCCGCGAAACCTCGCCCAGGCTCAGCGCGACATAGAAGAAGATCATGGCCGCGGCCCCCGCCACAAGCCCCGAGCCGAGCACCAGCATCGCCCATGTCCCCGCCGAAGCCGTCGACGCCCAGCGCTGCGGCTCTGAAGGCGAGGCGAACACATGCACCGCCCCGAGGTACGCAAGCCAGATCAAGGGGAGCGCCACCGTCGAGCGCACCGCGATCGCGGCCAGCGGCCCGACCTCCTTCGAGTGCAGCACCGCGCGGGTCACCACCTCGCCGATTCCCCAGCACAACCCGGCGAGCACGGCAAAGACGATCGCTTTCATGGCGCAGGGTACTCAGGCGCTCAGGCGCCGTGCCGTCCAGTTTCCCTCGCCCGAGCGGGTCCAGAGCACGCGGTCGTGCAGGCGTCCCGTCCGGGCCGACCAGAGTTCGACGCGGTCGGGCACGATCCGGTACCCGCCCCAGTTGTCCGGCCGCTTGAGTTCCTGGCCGGTCAGCGTCCGCCGGGCCGTCCGCACCGCCTCGGCGATCAGATCCTGTCTGGAGCCGATCGCGGCGCTCTGGCGGCTGGCCGCGGCCCCGATCCGCGAGAGCAGCGGGCGCGTCTTGAAGTACGCGTCGCTCTCCTCTGGCGTTGTCCGGCGAACGCGGCCTTCGATCCGCGCCTGGCGCCGGGCGTGGGGCCAGTGAAAGACAGCCGCGGCGTGCGGGTTGGATTCCAGCTCCTCGCCCTTGCGGCTGGTGTAGCTCGTGTAGAACACCAGCGCCGGCGTCTCGGGTTCGATCGCCTTGCACAGCACGATCCGAGCCGAGGGCAGTCCGCCCGGCGTCGCGGTCGCCAGCGTCATCGCGTTGAAGTCCTCGTACCGCTCGCTCTTGCGCGCGTCCTCGTACCACGCGAGCAGCAGCGGCATCGGATCCGACGGCGCCGGGTCGGGAAGGTCGTTGCAGGCGAGCATGCTGGTGAGGGCCGAGATGATCGGCCCCGTTTCGCCCTGAGCCGCTTCTTCAATGGTCGCGTCGTCAGGGGCTGTCTCGTCCGGGGCGGGCCGGTCGTGGGTGTCTTTGGTTGGATCGCGCATCTCTGGCGGCCTCACTCACAGAACTGTACCAATCCGACGCTCCGAGTCAGGCGGTCCCTCTCAATGTGACGCCCGAGCTCCGCTGGACCACGCACCGGTCGAAGGCGTCGATCGTCACGGTTTCGCTCCCCTGCACCGCCGCGAGACCGACCTCCATCACACCGGCGCCGATCACGCCGGAACGACGGGGTGTCCAGCCGCTGCAGGCGGTTTCGGATGTCTCGTGCGGTGAACTCATTGTGGGTGCTCGTTGACGCCGGTGCTGTCTCGGCGGTCCTCTTGTTTCGTGGCGATGGGCGGGGCGAGTTCGGTGATCTCGATCATCCGCTGCATCGCCAAACGCGCGTCGCGGGCGATCGCTTCCCGCTCGTCCGGCCCCGGCCGGTCCAGACCGCCCGTCGCCTCGTCGACGATGTCGCCGGGCAGCACACGGTTGATCTCAGGCGCACGGCCCCGGCGCAGCAGATCGAGCAGCCCGGCGAGGTGGGGCGGGTCGTTGCGGCTCATCGTCGCGCACCCGCAGCCGGCGATCCGCAGCGAGCAGGGGTGCGGCGTTTCGGCCAGGTGCTCGACCAGCACGCCCCGACGCTCGGCCTGTTCCTTCAGATTGCGGACGAAGTGCCCTTCGGTGCCGATCGCGAAGCGCGAGCCGGGCGGGGCCTGCATGACACGCTTCCACAAGAAGTTCGTGCTACCCACGCCGTCGGCGAGCCGCACGACCTCCCGCGGCGCCTCGGGGTGGACGAGCACGGTCCAGCCCTCGTCCAGCCAGTAGCGGGCGTGCTGTGCGCGGAAGACGGTGTGCACGCCGCAGTAGGCGCCCCAGAGGATCAGCTCCGCGTTGTCGAGGCGAGCGGGGTCTTCCAGCTCGACCATGGCGCGGGGCGCAAACGGCGCCGGAAGCGTTGCGATCCGGTCCGGATCGATCCCCAGCCGGTCGGCCGTGTTGCGCCCAAGGTGACGGTCGGGGATGAAGAGGATCTTTTTCGCCCTCGACCTCGCCCAGCGCAGCACGGCTTCGGCATTGGCGCTCGTGCAGGTGGCCCCGCCCGTCCGCCCAGACAGCGCCTTGATCCGCCCCGAGGTGTTCATGTACGCGATCACCATCAGGTCCGAGCCGTAGCGGTCCAGGAGCGCGTGGGCCACGGGAAGCACGGCGTGCTCCTTGGCCATCATCTCCATCGTGCAGCCGGCCTTGGGATTGGTGATCCAGACCTCCTGCAGTTCTCCCGCGAGGATCGAGACCGCTTCGGCCATGAAGTGCACCGCCGACTGCACGAGGACGCGCTTGTGGGGGTGGCGGGCCGCCAACTGCGCCAGCGCGTAGCTGTCGCCGATCACGCCGCCGTAGCGTTCGACGAGCTTAACGATCTCGCCCCCCATGTAGAAATGGGCCATCAGGAGCAGGTCGTCGCCGAAGTAGTCGGCCGCGGGGCGGACATACGAGTCCAGCCAAGGCAGGACGGTCTCGGGCGTGCGGTCCGGGAGCGCCAGGTACTCCTCGGCGTAGGGGCGCAGCTCCGGCTGGTACCAGTCCAGGGGCAGGTCGGCCTGGCAGATGTTCAGCCCCGGACGGAGCAGGATGTGCGCACCCCTGTCGCTCACGCCCCGCGTTCCTTCCCAGGTGCGGGCCCGTCTTCGTGCCCGCGGCGTTCGGCCATTTCGCGCCCGATCCGGTCGAGGGCCTCGCGCCCCAGCATCCGCGCCGCGCTGGGGAAGAGCGTCTCGTCTTCGAAGGCGATGTGCTCGGCGTAGAGCGATCGGAGCTCGCGGAGGTCGTGCTCGAGCGCCGCAATCTCGTCGCCGTCGAGCAGGCCGAGCGTCAGCCATCGCGTGCAGAGCAGGTCGACGCTCGCGTGCAAGGCCTCGGCCCGTCGGTGCTGGAGCTCGAGGCGTTCGGCCTCCAGCAGCAGGCAGTCGAGCCCGCCGGCGCTCTCGTTCACCTCGCGGAGACGCGGGAAGAGCGACGCTTCCTCGTCGGCGGTGTGGTGCGGGGCGGACTCGCGGAAGTACCGCAGCGCCACGCGCATCGCCGCGACGGCCTCGCCGCTGAGCCCGCCCCCCGCGAAGCGGTCGGCGATGTGCTCAAGCACGCTGAGGAACCGCTCGATCCTGCGGTGGCAGTCCATCATCAGCCCGATCGGGTCGTCGAACCCCGGCTGGCCCTTGGTCCCCAGTTCGATCGGCATCAGGTGCTCCTTCCGGCGTTGGCGGCGCTTTCGAGCTGCAGGGCCTTGGGGAACAGGATGTTGTTTTCCTTGTGGACATGCCGGTGCATGTCGCGTTCCAGCCATGCGAGCCCGTCGAGCATCGCGCGCCACGAGTTGCACGCACCCTCGGGGGGCGTGAACCCGTCGGTCGCCTCGCGCAGCACCTCCAGCGCCGCGCCGGCGTCTTCGTGCTCGGCCTCCATCTGGCGGATCGGGTTGGCGATCGACCCGCAGTGCTGCCCCTGGGGCTCGATCGCAAGCTCCATGCGCCGGATCATCGGGAAGAGCACGCGCTCTTCCTTGACCATGTGGCTGGAGAGCTCATCGCGCAGCGCGTTGAACGCCTCGAAGACGCGGTGCAGGCGAGGCTCGGTCTCCCCGTGCGCGTCGCGCACCTTCTCGACCAGCCGGCCCAGGCGCGGCAGCTCGATCCGCAGCTCGGCGTGGTGGGTCTGTTCGATGTGGTCGGCGAGCTCCGTCAGCGTCATACCGCCGGGATCGTCGGCGCCCTCTGCATCACCCTCTTGGGCCTCCATCGCCAGCAGCAGGTCGACGACCGTCTCGGTAACCAGGTTCCGCTGGCGGCAGGCTTCCTCCAGGGGCTGCTTGCCCCCGCAGCAGTAGTCGATCCGCAACGCCTCGAAGACCCGCGATCTGGCAGGCCGCTCGGCCACCAATTGTCCGACTGTCGACCTTGGATCGATCTCTGCTCGCATGGCTTTGCTCCCGGATGGCGTTCTCGGCGGCCCGCCGCCGCTAAGCGGATATTCGTGCTTTCAAGCACACTTGATTCTTTTCTAGGCCGATGATACCCTTTCGTCCAGCGGGCGCAAACGGAATTCGCCCGAAACAGACCGGAGGTTCTCGAGCATGAAGCTGATGTCAGAAGCGTGCGAGTACGGGCTGCGGGCGGTCATCTGGCTCGCCCAGCGTCCCGACGAGACCCAGAAGGTCCGCGAGATCGCCGAGGGCACCAAGGCCGCCCCGGGCTACCTCGTCAAGGTCCTCCAGGCGCTCACCAAGGCGGGCATCCTCTCCGCCCAGCGGGGGAGCAACGGCGGGTTCACCCTCCTCCGCGACCCGGCCGACCTGACCGTCCTGGACATCATCAACGCGATCGACCCCATCGAGCGGATCCGCACCTGCCCCTTGGGCATCAAGTCCCACGGCGACTGCCTTTGCCCGATGCACAGGCGCATCGACGACGCCTACGCCCAGATCGAAGAGAGCTTCGCGAACTCGCGCATCGATGAACTGATGACGGACCCCTCGCCCTCCAAGCCCCTGTGCGGCGCACTGACGATCGAGCGCCGAGCGGTCGACCCGCCCTCAAGCAACGGCAGCACAAAGAAGGGTGGCGCATAGTGGATCGTTTCGTCAATCCCCCCATCGAACGCCACGAGGCCCTCGCCCCCTTCAGCCGCGACCACTACAACGGGCTCGTGCACGCCCGGCGGCTGGTCAAGTCGGCCTCGGGCGACCGCGTGCAGCGCCACGAGGCCCTCGCCGGCTTCCTCGACGCGTGGGAGCGGGAGATCGCCCCGCACTTCCGCGATGAAGAACGCCTGCTCATCGAACGCATGGGCGACCTCGTCCCCGAGCCCGAACGCAGACGCCTGCTCGAAGAGCACCGCGAGATCGAGGCCGACGCGGCCCGCGCCCGCGAGCTGCGGCGCAGCACAGACCCGGATCCGCGTCAACTCCGCGAGATCGGCGAACGCCTCGAACGACACATCCGCTGGGAAGAGCGCTCGCTCTTCGAGCTGATCCAGCGCCGGGCCGGCGAGGAACGCCTCGAAGACCTCGGCAAAGAGACCGCGGCTATCGAGGCTTCGCGTCAGAGGAACGCCTGCCGCACGCCCACGCAACGCTGACTCCAACCCGCCCCTCCTCCGACCGAAGGAACCCTCATGGCCGGCGATACCTCGCTGCCCATCCACCCCGGCGCCCGGCCGGGCCCGGTCGCCTGCGGCGCCGACGCCCACTACCGGCCGTTCTTCATCGCGGGCATGCTGACCGTCCTGACGGTCGGGGCCGCCTGGGGCGTCTTGCTGCTCGCAAAGATCGCGGGCGCCGAGTCCTTCGTCGGGGTGACCGTGTACGAGGTCAACGCCCACGGGCACGCCCAGGTCATGGGCTGGGTCGGCCTGTTCATCATGGGCTTCGCCTACCAGGCCTTCCCGAAGATGTGGGGCGTCAGACTCGTCGCGCCCCACCTTTCGATCGTGGTCTTTGGGCTCGTGCTCGGCTCGATCGCCGCCCGCAGCGCCGCGATGTACGCCCACGCCTCGGCCTGGGCGGTCCCGCTCCACACGCTCGGCTCGATCGTGCAGCTTGTCGGCGTCGGCGTCTTTGTTTCCCAGATCATCGCGACCCATGCACGCTCCGGGCAGCGGCTCTCGCCCTCGACGGGGTTCATCTTCTGCGCGCTGGCGTTCATGCTGCTCCAGGCCGCGATGAGCGTCTGGCACGCCGACCGCCTCCTGCACGCCCAGGATCGAGGCGCCCTCCTCTACCAGATCTCCGTCTACCAGGCCCCGCTCCGCGACCTCCAGATCCACGGCATGATGATGCTCATGATCTTCGGCGTCGGGCTGAAGCTCTTCCCGCCGCTCTTCGGCTTCATGCCCGTGCCGCGGACACGCGCGTGGGCCGCGCTCGGCCTCCTTCTCGGCGCGATCTTGCTCGAGGTCACACTGTTCGTTGCGTTCCGCACGACGGGCGAACGCCTTTACGCCGCGATGATCTTGCTGGCGTGGCTCATGCTCCCCGCCGGGGCGGGGCTGCTGGTCTGGTCGTGGCGGCCCTGGACCACAACGCACGGCCTTCCGGACCGGAGCGTGAAGTTCCTTCTCGCGGCGTTCTGCTGGCTCTTCGTCTCGTTCGTCATGCTGTTGGCGCTGCCCGCGTACCTGGCCATCAGCGCTTCGGAGTTCAGCCACGCCTACCACGGCGCGATCCGCCACGCCATCACCGTCGGCTTCGTCTCGATGACGATCATGGCGATGGCGGCCAAAGTCGTCCCGACGCTCAACGGCGTGCCGACGCGCACCCTCTCGGCCCTCTGGGGACCGTTCCTCCTCGTCAACGCCGGGTGTGCTCTGCGCGTCTCCCTGCAGGTCGCGACCGACTGGACGCCGCGGGCCTTCCCGTTCGTGGGCGTCAGCGGCGTGTTGGAGCTCGCCGGTCTCGCTTGGTGGGCGGCGCATCTGGGAGGGGTGATGCTCGGCGCGCGGGGCACGCCTCGCCGACCAGCCGCCGCCGCGGACTGACGCGGGTTGCGCCATCTGCGTCGCGGGTGTTGACACGGGGGTCGGGGCCGCGTCAATGTGGACTTATGAGTGCACTCATCCGCCAGCGTGGGTTCTCGATCATGATCTCCCAGACCTCCGAGTACGCCCTCCGGGCGGTCGTCCATCTGGGCATGCGTCAGGACCCCGACCCCGCCTCGGCCCACGAGATCGCCGAGGCGATCAAGGTTCCCGTCGGCTACCTCCAGAAGATCCTCCGCACGCTCGCCCGGGCGGGGATCACGGTCGCCCAGCGCGGCAGCGGCGGGGGGTTCGCCCTCGCCAAGCCGCCCTCGGCGATCACCGTCCTCGATGTCCTGCTCGCGTCCGATACCCCGGTCGAACGCATCGAACGCTGCCCCCTCGGGATCAAGGGCCACACCTCGCTCTGCGCCCTGCACCGCCTGTTGGACAATCAGATCGCCCAGGCCCAACGGACCTTCGCCTCGACAACCATCGCCGACCTCATCGAGCCGGTCGCCGGCGTTCGTCCCCTGTGCGATCCGGACACCGGTTCGGGGCGGAAGACGGGCCTGTCGGTCTCGAGCGACGGGAAGAAATCGGTCAAATAACGCTTCTGTGCACACTTGACGGCAATAGGGCGGAGCGGTATCCTCCGATGAATGTGGAGTTGTGGCGTCACTTAATCACAATACGCCGCCCCTCACGACACGGAGAGCCTCGACATGATCCGTCGAAACCCACACCAGGAAACTTCCGTCTGGGTGGACACCGAGGAGGACCTCGGCCTCCAGACGCTCGATGAGCCGCGTCCGCCCCGCCCCGCCGACCCCTACCGCAAACGGATCCTGCTCTTCGTCGCGGTGCTCGCGCTGACGCTGCCGGCGATCGTGGTCGCGATGGTGCTGGTCACCGAACCCCGCCAGCCCAACGAGCTGCAGCTCAAGGCCGAGGAGATCGGCGTGACGCCGGCGGTGCTCGCGGCGGGGCGCCATGTCTTCCGCACCAACTGCGCCATGTGCCACGGCCAGGACGGCGGGGGCGTTTCGAACTTGGGCAAGCCGCTGCGCAACAGCGGCTTTGTCGGCCTGAGCGAGGACGAGGACCTGTTCGATCTGATTGTCGCGGGTCGTCCGGCCGACCACCCCGAGAACACCACGGGCGTTGCGATGCCCGCCAGGGGGCTCGGGCGTCTACCCGATGAGCAGATCCGGAATGTTGTTGCGTATCTGCGTTCGCTTCAGAATGTTGAAGGACCCGAAACAGACGAGGCGTCCCTCGCCGCGACCGAAGACGCGCCGGCGGTCGACGCCGAGGCGATGCTCCGCGCCGCGACGGCGGGGATCGGGCGGGACCAGTACCGCGCATCCTGCTCGGCGTGCCACGGGCAGCGGGGCGAGGGTGTCGAGAGCGCCGGGCTCCCGCTTGTCGGCGGCGAGTTTGTTCCGAACGCGACGGACACGGAGCTCGCGTCGCTGATCCGGTCCGGTCGTCCGATCTGGCACGCCGACAACCAGACGGGTCTGGACATGCCCCCCAAGGGCGGCAACCCGACGCTGACCGACGCGCAGATCGAGGACATCGTGAAGTACATCCGTGAACTCAACGCCGCG
>SLFH01000269.1 GCA_007124345.1 Phycisphaerales bacterium
ACGACAGCGTGCTCGCAGACATGCGCACGCACGAAGGCTCGACCTCCCTCCCCCTCCGCCAAACGCTCGCGGCCGACGCCTTCGACCACACCGCACGCTACGACCGCGCCATCGCCGACTACCTCATGGCCGAGGGCGGATCGCACGCCACCACGATCGAGCTCCGCTACGGCGAGAACCCCCACCAGCACGCCTCCGCACGCCTTACCGCCGACAACGAGTCTTCGGTCGCCTCCGCCGAACTTCTGCACGGCAAGCCCCTGAGCTACAACAACCTCAACGACGCCGCCGCGGCCCTCGATCTGGCGATGGCTCTCCGGCGCGCCGACGCCTCGCTCGCCTCGGCGGTGATCGTCAAGCACACCAACCCCTGCGGGGTCGGCTGCGCACCCTCCCCCGCCGCCGCCTTCGACCTCGCGCTCAGCGGCGACCCCCTGGCGGCCTACGGTGGCATCCTCGCCTGCACGACGCCCGTTGACAGCGACACCGCCTCACGCATCGCCCGCGACGGCAACTTTTTCGAGGTCGTCTGCGCCCCCGCATTCGAGCCGGTCGCGATCGAACGCCTCTCCAACCGCTGGAAGAATGTCCGCCTGCTCGCCCTCGGCGAGCTGCAGGACCCCCCGCCCGGCGCGATCCAGTTCCGCTCGATCCCGGGCGCCGTGCTCGAACAGGAGCGGGACCTGAAGGTGCTCACCCTCGCCGACCTGACCCACGCCGCCGGCCCCGCGCCCGACGCGGCGACGCTGGCGATGGTCCCGCTGCTCGACCAGGCCGTGCGGGCCCTGACTTCCAACGCGGTCTGCATCGGCGGACGGGGCGAACCGGACGGCGTGATGCTCTTTGGGGCCGGGGCGGGGCAGATGGACCGGGTGACCTCCTGCCGCCTCGCGTCCGAGAAGGCGGGAAGCCGGGCCCGGGGGGCGATCGCTTGTTCCGACGCCTTCTTCCCGTTCCCGGACGGTCCGAAGCTCCTGATCGCCGCCGGCGTCGCGATGATCGTCCATCCGGGCGGCTCAAGGCGGGACGAGGAGACCTTCAAGGTCTGCGACGAGGCGGGCGTCACCTGCATCACAACGGGCGTCCGACGCTTCCGGCACTGAATCCGGACCCGCCTCGGATGCGGACCTTCAACCGGCGGGGGCTGTGTCAAGGCTCCCTTTCGGGCCGGTCAAAGCCGCGCGAGTTCTCGACATTCCGCGCCTTTGGTGTTGATACCGTGTGGATTGTTCGGTACCAATATGCCATCCGTGGACGGTTCGTCCGCAGGGGAAGGTGTATGTCCAACGGCGGTCCATCCCGAAACAGCGGCCAACGCCGGTCTCCCGGCGGGGCTGTCGATGCATCGGAGGGCGGCCCGGCCGCCGCGGCGATCCGCAACGAGGGCCTCGACGCCAAGGTCCTCGTCCTCAACAAGCTGTACCTGGCGGTGCGTGTGATCTCGGCCAAGCGGGCGTTCGGCCTGCTCTGCCGCGACATCGCCGAAATCATCGATGTCGAGGATGGGCAGTACGTCAACTACGACTTCGAGTCGTGGGCGGAGATCGCGGCGTTGCGACGCGAGTTCGGCGAGCAGCGCAGCGAGACCGACGACTGGATCCGCACCGTCCAGCTCGAAATCCCCGTCCCCCGCGTGATCCGCCTGCTCGGCTACGACCGGCTCCCCCGCCAGCAGGTGAGGCTCAACCGGCGCAACCTGTTCGCAAGAGACCGCAACCAGTGCCAGTACTGCGGGCACTACTTCCCCACCAGCGAGCTCTCGATTGACCACATCGTCCCGCGCACGCAGGGCGGCAAGGACTCGTGGACGAACCTCGTCTGCTCCTGCGTCCGCTGCAACGCCCGCAAGGGCGGACGCACGCCCGACCAGGCGCACATGAAGCTCATCCGCAACCCCTCGCAGCCCAAGCGCAACCCGCTGATCTCGATCCGCCTCAACCAGCACAAGTACCACTCGTGGAAGGCCTTCCTCGACGAGGCGTACTGGTCGGTCGAGCTGAAGTGATCGCGAGCCGCAGGCTCGCGGGGCGCTCGCCTTTGGCGAGCGGGAGGATTGAGCGGTAGAGCGGGTGAGCGAGCGAAAAATGGGGCCCACCACTGCCAAGGGGAAATGACGCCGAACTCTGAGCGAAGCGAAGAGCGGGTTCTCTCTCGCTCTCGCCCCGTCTGTCCTTGCAAGCGCCGACCCGACCCTTCGCTGCGCTCAGGGATCGGCGTCCTCCCCGGCGCCCCGCGCCCTACTCCCCGCGCCCCGTCAAGCAATGCTGTCGCAGTAGCTCGCCAGGGCGAAGTCCTTCTCGGTGATCCCGCCCGCGTCGTGGGTCGAGAGCGTCAGCGTCACCTTGTTGTAGCGGATGAGGATGTCCGGGTGGTGCTGGTCGCGTTCGGCCGCGTCGGCGACCTTGTTCACGAACGCCATCGAATGGACGAAGTCGTCGAAGTGGTAGGTCCGTTGGATCTCTTCATTGACCTTCGTCCACTCCGGCAGTTCGCCCAGACGCTGGTCGATGTCGGATTCGGTGAGCTTCTGGGTCACGCCTGACCTCCTGCGCCGTTTCTGCGGCGAACGGATCGTGGCCGCGGGACCGGTCGGGCGTGCTCCACGCCGCCGGGCCGCCGCCGTTTCGGGTCCGAGAGTGTATCGTCGCTGCGCGTGACGCGATCAAGCGAGCCATTTCCAGCCGATTCCCGGCCCCCGCGCACCCGCCTGGCCCCCTCCCCCACCGGCGCCCTGCACCTGGGCAACGCCCTGACCTTCCTGCTCAACTGGGCCGGGGCACGCGCCCGGGGCTGGTCGATCCTCCTCCGCATCGAGGACCTCGACACCCCCCGCGTCAAGCCCGGCGCGATCGACGAGACCATCGACATCCTCCGCTGGCTCGGCCTGGACTACGACGAAGGGCCGATCGTCCAGTCAGACGATCTGCAGCCGTACCGCCAGACGATGCGCACGCTCGCAAGCCGTGGGCTGGTCTACCCCTGCGAGCTTTCGCGG
>SLFH01000199.1 GCA_007124345.1 Phycisphaerales bacterium
ATGACGATCAGAAAGCCAAACACCCGGCTCCGCCTCGCCGCCATCATTGCGGCCGGCCTCGGCGCGGCGACCCTTTCGGCTTGCTCGGAGTCGAAAGACGCCTCCGGCTCGGGCGCCAACCCCTCCGGCACAACCGAGGAAGGCAGCGCCAACGACCCTTCGGGCGCCCAAAGCCCCGCCGACGGCAGCGCCCCCGCACGCTCGGGGAGCTGAACGCTCCAAGCAACCACCCGTTGTTCCTCGCGTCTTAGCGGCGTGCCGGCCTGCAGTGCGCACCCAACTCACGACGCCCCATTGACAGGAAGCCCCCCATGCGCACGCCATACAAGCTTCTCGCCCTCGCCCTGGTCCCAATGGCCGCCTTCGCGGCGTACAAGCACAGGGAGATCGTGCTTGGCGTCGATGAGGACGGCGTCGAACTGACCAACGCGTCGCACGCCGCCCAGCCGGGCGATGGACAGTTCCGGCGCGTTGTCCGCCCGGGATCGGTCGACATCGAGCACGAGTACGACCTGACCGGGCTGACCATCCCCAAGGAAGAAATCCACACCCTCCTGCCCCGCGACGCGATACCGGCCCTCACAGATCCGGACCGCGAGCCGGCAAACCGCGCCGACTGGCTGCCCGACGATGCTCGCATCATCGTCGTCCGCGTCGGGCGCGAGGTGCTCGGCGTCCCGCTGCGCATCCTCAATTGGCACGAGATCGTCAACACGACCGTCGGCGGCAAGCCCATCGCCGCGACCTACTGCCCGCTCTGCGACTCGGCGACGGTCTTCTCGCGAGAGATCAAGCCCGAACGCGACGCGGGCGGGAGCGGGCCGGCGCCCTCTGCGGTCGTCCTCGAGTTCGGCGTCTCGGGCGCGCTGTACAACTCCAATGTCCTGATGTACGACACCAAAGACCGCGGGCTGTGGAGCCAGCTCGCCATGGGCGCCGTCAGCGGGCCGATGGCCGGGACGCCGCTCGATGTGCTCCCGATCGAACTCGTTCCCTTCGCAGAGTTCAAACGCAGCCACCCGGGCGCGGAGATCGTCAGCCGCGAGACCGGGCACGACCGCAACTACACCGTATCGCCCTACGAACGCTTCTTCGCCGATGACTCGCTGCTCGTCCCCGTCTCAGGCGTGGGCGACGCCATGCCCGCAAAGACACTCGGCGTGGGCATCCTCGCCGGGCGCGGCGGGGGTCGGCAAGCCATCTTCGTCACCGCCGACGAGATCGGTGAACGCCTCACGGTCCGCACCCAGGCCGGCCCGGTCGTGCTGACCACCACCGACGCCGGCATCGTCGTCGAGGAGGCGCCCGAGTCGGTCAGCACCTCCCAGACCTTCTACTACGCATGGTCCGCGTTCTTCCCGCAGACGGAGATCGTCGGCGCCGACAACAAGTCCGAAACGCTGAACGAACCCGGCCTCCGCCCGGGCCAGACCGCCCCCGATGTCCGAGTCACAGCGATCGACGGATCATCCACGAACCTCGCCGACCTCTACAAGAACGGCCCGATCGTCGTCATGTTCTACCGCGGCGGCTGGTGCCCGATCTGCACCCGCGACCTCGCCGCCTGGGCGGGCCGCACCGACGAACTCCGCCGAGCGGGCGCGACCCTGGTCGCGCTCACACCCGAGAAGCCGGACCTGGCCGAAAAGACACGCGCCGACACCGGCGCGGACTACATGGTCTTCAGCGACGAGGGCCACGACGCCGCGAAGGCCTTCCGCGTCCACTTCAAAGTCGACGACGAGACCCGCCGCAAGTACGAAGAGTTCGGCCTGAAAGTCGCCGAGTCCAACGCCAGCGGCACATGGGAACTCCCCGCGCCCGCGGCGTTCGTCATCGACCGCGACGGCGTCGTCCGCTGGGCCTTCGCCGACTGGGACTACCGCAAGCGCGCCGACCCCGACGATGTCATCGCCGCGGTCAGGTCAATCCGACGCTGACCGAGGTTTCGCGAGCCCGCCATGGCTCCCCGAAGAACCCAGACCCCCAATAGCAAGGAGATATCTCATGAAGATCCGAAGATTCGCCGCACGCTCACTCGTCCCGGCGATCGCGATCGCCGCGGTCGCGATCACGGGCGCATCGATCGCCGGCGCCGGCACCGCGGGCGTGCAGCCCGGATCCGACGCGCGACCCAGCGGCACGCAGGGCGACGCCGCCCGCTCGCCCCGCGTGATCGCGCTGACTTTCTACGCCGACTGGTGCGGCACATGCAAAGTCGTCGAGCCCAGGTTCAAAGAGGCGCTCGAGAACTTTAACGACCAGCCGCTCCTGACCGTCAAGCTCGACAAGACCGACCGAGACTCCAAGCAGGCCGAGTACATGCTCGCCGCGCTCGGCCTCGGCGAGCTCTGGCGCGAACACGCGGGCAAGACAGGCTATGTCCTGCTTGTTGACGCAGAGTCCAAACGCGTCGTCGATACCATCACACGCGCACACGACACCGAAGCCATGGGCACCAGACTGAGGAGAGCGATCAGACGCTGATAACCCACCAGCGACGACGCCGGTGCCGATCGATCGTTGCCGATCAGCCATCGGGGTGCTCTCCTCTCACAGGCGGCGGGCGGGCCACACATACGGCGCCCGCTCGCTGTCTTTTACCGCACCCAAGTTTTCGATCCGATCGATTCGTGAGGGCAATCTCGGGGAACCGATTTCGTCGATGCATCGTCGATACGGCCCATTGTCTCGCGGTGTGGCCGCTCCGGCGTCGCCCCGCAGGCTCGCACGCGGATGAACGAACGGCTCGGAGGCGGATCTGCGCTCGCTGACCCCTCCAACCAGTCAACACCAGGCCTTCTCCCCGGAGATCTGCGCCCCTTGATTCGGAATCGATTCGGCATTACCCTGATAAAGACCGATCAATCAGGACCCGCCGAATCGATTTCCAGATGCCCACGGCCCGCACATCACCCCCCGCCGCCCGCCTTGCCGAGGCCAGGGCGGTGCTGCGTCGGTGTGAGGTCGGAACGGGGCGTGGCGGCGTTGCG
>SLFH01000258.1 GCA_007124345.1 Phycisphaerales bacterium
CGCGTAATACTTCCGGCCAGGCGTTTTTCATCGCCACGCCCATGCCCGCCCAGCGGAGCATCCGCCGATCGTTGGGCGCATCGCCGATCGCCAGCACCTGTTCCCGCGGGATGCCGTACTGGGCTGCCACCTGCTTGAGAGCGACGGCCTTGTCCGCCTCGATGTGCATCAACTGGATCAGATGCTCGTCGCTGATCGCCATGCCCACCTGGCCGGCGAAGCGGCGTTCGACGATGGTGCGCACCCGCAGCAGCCGTTCGCGCGGGGCGAGGAACATCAACTTCGTCACCGGCACGGTCATGAACGCTTCGAGCGGGCCGATCACGTCGGGATTGAAATGGAGGCTGGTCTGCGTGGGCAGGTCGGGGTCGTAATGGTCGGTGTACCAGCGATCGAGAATCTCCATCGACACCACGCAGCGCGGGTCCACCCGGCGGGCCGCCCGCACCAGCTTACGCACCAGCGGGACGGCCAGGGGCTGGTGGAAGATGTGGCGCGAGCCGCCGAACTGATGCACCAGGGCACCGTTATAGTGAATGGAGTGGGTTTCCAGGCCCAGCGCCGCCCAGATCGGCCGCACCGACCGAGGCGGCCTTGCCGTGGCCAGCACCACCTGCACGCCCCGATCGATGCATTGCAGCACCGCCTGGACGTAAGCAGTCGAGAGCCGCTTGTCCGATCGCAACAGCGTACCGTCCAGATCGATCGCGACCAGCCGATACGGCAGCGCCGCGCCGCTTGCGGGCGTGACCGCCGTGGACATTTCGATATGGGCCGCGTGAGGATGCATCGCTTTGACTGCCCGGCCTCCCTGCCGGTAAGAGATCATTCGCCTGATTCTAGCCCAATCCGACGCGGAATTGCTCACACCGCCCAGACGGGTTATCCTCCGCAGGATTTGCCCGCCAATGAGGGCATTCGTGCTACCCTATAGACGCCTTGCAGATCGGCGAAATTCCAATGCCCAAACGCGACGATATCCACACCATTCTCATCATCGGCTCCGGCCCGATCGTCATCGGCCAGGGGTGCGAGTTCGACTATTCCGGCACGCAGGCGTGCAAAGCCCTGCGCGAAGAGGGCTATCGCGTCGTCCTGGTCAATTCCAACCCGGCCACGATCATGACCGACCCGGAATTTGCCGACCGGACCTACATCGAGCCGATCACGCCCGAGGCCGTCGAGCGCATCATCCTCAGGGAAAAGAAGTTGGGCAATCCCATCGACGTCCTGCTGCCCACGCTCGGCGGGCAGACGGCCCTCAACTGCGCCAGCCAGATGTTTGACGCCGGCACGCTCGAAAAACTCGGCGTGGAGATGATCGGCGCTACCCGCCAGGTCATCCACCGTGCTGAGGATCGGCAGGAGTTCCGCACCATCGTCGAAGAGCTCGGCCTCGCCCAGCCACTGGCCAAAACCGTCAACTCCATGGACCAGGCGTGGGACTTCCTCGAAGTGTGCGGCCTGCCGGCCATCGTCCGCCCCGCCTTTACGCTCGGCGGCTCCGGCGGCGGCATCGCCTACAACCGTGAAGAGTTCGAGCAGATCGTCCGCCGCGGCCTCGATGCTTCCATGATCAACCAGGTGCTTATCGACCAGTCCGTGCTGGGCTGGAAAGAGTACGAGCTGGAAGTGATGCGCGATGGGCAGGACAACGTCGTCATCGTCTGCGCCATCGAAAACTTCGACGCCATGGGCGTGCACACCGGCGATTCGATTACCGTCGCCCCCGCGCAGACCCTCAGCGACCGTGAATACCAGCGCATGCGCGATGCCGCCCAGGCGATCATCCGTGCCGTGGGCGTGGAAACGGGCGGGTCCAACATCCAGTTCGCGATCAACCCCGACGATGGCGACATGGTCGTGGTCGAGATGAACCCGCGTGTCAGCCGCTCCAGTGCGCTGGCGTCCAAGGCGACGGGCTTCCCGATTGCGAAGATCGCCGCGAAGCTCGCCGTGGGCTACACGCTCGATGAACTGCCCAACGACATCACGGGCAAGACCGTCGCGTGCTTTGAGCCGACCATTGATTATGTCGTGACCAAGCTGCCGCGCTGGACGTTTGAGAAATTCCCCGAGGCGGATGAAACCCTCACCACGCAGATGAAAAGCGTCGGCGAGGCCATGAGCATCGGCCGCACCTTCCGCGAGAGCCTGCAAAAGGGCATCCGGTCGATGGAGGTCAAGCGGTTCGGCTTCGGCCTGGATCGCAACGACAAATGGCTCCGCGCCCAGCGCGAGGAGCCGGCCGTCGTCGCAGCCACCGACGAAGGCGACGGCCCGGTGTGGCCCATCCCCGAACAAAAGCTCATGCGCAAGCTCAGCGTCCCCTCGCAGGGCAGGCTTTATTACATCCGTTACGCGATGAAAATGGGCTGGGATCTCCAGCGCATCCACGACCTGACCAACGTCGACCCGTGGTTCCTCGATCAGCTCAAGCACCTGGTGGATTTCGAGGACGTGCTGGCGAGCTACGAACGTCTGGAGGACGTGCCCGCGGACGTGCTGCGGCAGGCCAAGCAGCTTGGCTATTCCGATCCGCAGCTTGCGAACCTGTACCTGGGCAATATCACGACGGAGACGATCCTCGCCGTGCGCGCCTACCGCAAGAAGCTCGGCGTGGAGCCTGTCTACAAGCTGGTCGATACGTGCGCCGCGGAGTTTGAAGCCGAGACGCCCTATTACTACTCCACCTATGAAACGCCCTACGCCGTGGTGGGCGACGAGGGCGATCAGCCGCCGCATTGCGACGACGAGGTGCGCATCACCGAGCGTAAAAAGATCGTGATCCTCGGCGGCGGGCCCAACCGCATCGGCCAGGGCATCGAGTTCGACTATTGCTGCGTGCAGGCTGCGTTCGCCGCGGAGGAGCTGGGCTTTGAATCGGTGATGGTCAACTCCAACCCCGAAACCGTCTCGACTGATTACGACACGAGCGATCTGCTTTTCTTCGAGCCACTGACGCTTGAGGACGTGCTGAACATCTGCGAGC
>SLFH01000227.1 GCA_007124345.1 Phycisphaerales bacterium
GTCCCACGGGTTCTTCGTCGGCCCGTACACCGAGTGCTCCGTGCCCGAGCCCATGCCGAACTCGTCCATGTTCGTCTTGCCGACGATGACCGCCCCGGCCGCCTCCAGACGCCCGACCACCGTCGCATCGAAGGGTGAGCGATACCCCTCCAGGATGCGGCTGGCGCAGGTCGTCTTGCCGACCTTCGTGCAGATGTTGTCCTTCACCGCGATCGGCATGCCTGCCAGAGGCAGGTCCTCGCCGCCCGCGACGCGCTCGTCGATCACGGCCGCACGCGCCCCCGCCTCCTCGGCGTACACCTCGACAAAAGCGTTGTAAGCCCCGTTGCGTTCCTCGATGCGCGAAAGCGCTTCGGCGACCTGTTCCCGTGCGCTCTTCACGCCGAGCCTCCCCCGTCGATCACCTTCGGCACGCGCACAAACGCCCCCATCGTCTCGGGCGCCATCGCCAAAAACGCGTCTCGGCTCACCCCCCCCGAAGGCTCGTCTTCGGCCAGGCGGTTCACCTCGTCGTCGGGGTGCGTCATCGGGCGGACGCCCTCGACATCGACCGACTTCAGCCCCTCCATGAACGCCAGAATCGCGCCGAGCTCGCCCGCCAGCGTCGAGGCATCGGCATCGCCGACCTCGAGGCGGCTCAGCCGCGCGACCTTCTGAACCTCATCGGGACCGATCTGTGGAGTCTCTGGCATGGACGGATGGTATGGAAACCCACGCCCCCGCGTGAGCCGCAGCACATGCCCCTCGGGCGCGGGGGCTGGGTGCTGGTCGCACGAATGACTTCGGCCCGAGACCGAGGCTTGGTTCAGGGTGCCGGAAAACGAAGACAACCCGCGACCGAAAGCCGCGTCCTCCCCCAGCGCCTCACCCCCCACCCAACTCACTTCACCTTCGCGACCTTCTGCTCCAGCTCGGCCAGCAGCGCGCTGAGCTGCGCGTCCGTCGAGGCCTTGCCCTCGATCGTCTTGATCGCGTGGATCACCGTCGTGTGGTCGCGCCCACCGAAAAACCCGCCGATCTCTTCCAGCGAGTGGCGCGTGTGACGCCTCGCAAGGAACATCCCGATCTGGCGCGGCTGGGCGATCGACCGCGGCTTGCGCTTGCCCTGCAGGTCCGTCAGACGCACATTGAAAAAGTCCGCCACCGTCTCGGCGATGAGCTGGATCGTCGGCCCGCTCCCGCCCGTCCGGGGCTCACCGCCCAGCGCATCGATCGCAAGATCCAGATCGACCGGCCGCCCCTCGACCGACGCGGCGATCTGCAGCTTCGTCACCGCCCCCTCGAGCTCGCGGATGTTCCGAGTCACACGAGTCGCCACATGGCACGCCGCGTCGTCGGGCACCAGCAGCCCGCGCTGCAGCGCCTTGCTCTTGACGATCGCGATCCGCGTGTCAAGGTCCGGCGCCTCCACCTGCGTCACCAGCCCGCACTTGAACCGGCTCACCACACGGTCCTCGAGCGAAGGGATCTCCTCCGGCGGCGCGTCGGAGCTCAGCACGATCTGCTTGTTCGCCTGGTACAGCGTGTTGAAGGTGTGGAAGAACTCTTCTTGCGAACGCTCACGCGACGCCAGGAAGTGGATGTCGTCCAGCACCAGCACATCGACATCCCGGAACCAGTGCCGGAACTGCGCCATCTGGTTCGCGCGGATCGCCTCGGTGAAGTAAGTCACGAAGCTCTCGCACGACAGGTAGTGGATCACCGCGTCGGGATTGTTCCGCCGGATCGTCAGGCAGACCGCCTGCAGGAGGTGCGTCTTGCCCAAACCAACATCCCCGTGGATGAACAGCGGGTTGTACGAACTCCCCGGCTGCCCGGCCACCGCCATCGCCGCGGCGTGCGCGTAGCGATTGCTCGGACCCACCACGAAGCTCGAAAAGTCATAGTCTGGATTGATCGCCAGCGTATCGGGCGGCTCCAGATCGCCCGCCTTCGAACGCACACCGTTCGACGCGAAGCCGTTCTCTTTCGCTCGATGAGTCAGCATTCCGGCGCCCTCCTCCGGCCCGCCGATCGACTCGTCAGGACCGACAAAGCGGATGCCCAGCAGGTGTCCTGTCACGCTCTGCAGCGCCTCGCGGAACACATCACCGCAGGAACGACGAAGATACTCCTTGTGAACCATCGAGTGCGCCCGCAGATGCATCATCCCGGCGATGATCCCCAGCGGCTCGATCTCGTCGAACCACTGCCGACACACCGTCGGGTGCTGGGTACGCAGATACCCCAGCATCCCTTCCCACACACCGCGGTCAGGATCGCTCATCGATCGCTTTCTTCGCTGAAAAACCCGGGATGTCCGAACGGTCCACCACGCCGCACAAACTCGGCGACCAGACGCCTCCCGATCACGCCCAACCGCCGCACTTCGGCAGGGGAAAACCTAATCGTCAACGCCCTCCGTGTCAACCATTCTCCGGCGAATCTCCGGGCCGACCCGCGCCCGACGCTCAGAACGCCATTCACCCACCCGAAGCCGCACGCTCCGCCTCCCGAAGCTGATCCTCGTAACGGGCCCGGTTCGTCCGGTGATCCATCAACAGGTGCACCCGACCCACATCACCCTCCCCCACCACATCCTCCAGACGCTGTCGGGCATAACCGATGTTCGTCCTACGGCTGATGTGGTTCAGCACCAGGTGCTCGCACCGAAGCACACGCAGCCACTCAAAGATGTCGTCGATGTGCAGGTGCATCCCGATCTTTGCCCGACTCTTGTGCTCCGGCTCGAAGAAAGTGCACTCGCTGATCACCACCTTCGCACGCAGCACATCCTCCCGAACCAGCCACGGGCCCGGCAGCGTGTCACCGATGTACGCCACCAGCGGGATCTCCAGCTGACGCGTGATCTCTGTCCCACGCTCCTTCAACTCACGAAGCTTCTCCTGAGGCAGCCCCGCAAACTCGTCCTTCAGCTTGCTCCGACGCTCGTAGAGCACATACCCCATCGACGGCGCCGTGTGCTCGGTATGAAAACCACGCAGAAACAC
>SLFH01000121.1 GCA_007124345.1 Phycisphaerales bacterium
AAAACTCCAGCGGGCGCTGGATCGCCCCGTCCGCCTCCGACGCCCACGGCACGAGCCCCGGCGAGAAATGGCGCAGGAAGAGCACCAGCGTCCCGTCGCGCTCCTCGATCGTCAGAATCTCTGACATCGTCAGCTTGCCGTCGCGGACGCGGTGGTACATCCCGACCACGGCGTCGCCCATCGGCTCGGCCCAGGTTTCTTCGTGGGTGATGGTGTCGGGCGTCGTGCCGCGGTAGGTCCCGGCCATCCATGCCAGCGACGCGACGCGGGCCGCCTCTCCGGCTTCCCGGGCATCGGTCGGGTCAGCGGGCGAGATCGAGAGTGTGTGCGTGCTGACGCCGCAGCCGGCAAGCAGCAGCATCGCTGCGATCGCGGGCGTCATGATCGATCGGTTCATGGCTCATCTCCCGTGCGGCCGGGGGTTCTGGGTTCGGGGCGGCCGCGGGCCCGGTATCGGCAGCATACCCGCGGCGGGCGCGCGCACAAGCCCGGACCCGCCGGGCGTGCGTTTCCGGCAAATCTCAGATTTTTTGTTCGTCCTTAGAGAACGCCGCTCCGGGGTCCCTCCCCGCGGCGCACCGCATGCGTTTGTGCGCACACCGGCGAGCGCCGGGCCGAGGGGTGCGGGCCGCGTCGGCTCGCTGAAAACCACATCACCCGGACCACACAAGCGGGACCGGGGGGAGGCCTGGCGATGCACGACCGGCTCGGAGCGCACCACACCATCGACGACGCAACGCTCGATTCGATCATCGACGAGCACGAGCGCGTCACCCTGCCGCGGCTGCAGCGGCTGTGGGCGTACTACCGCAACGCGCCCGAGCCGGTCGGCTCGACGGACAGCCCCGCCCCCCGCGTCCGCTACCAGCAGGAGCGCGGCCTGCCCTCTCGCCTGACCGGACGCGCACACGACCCCACTCTCGACGACCGCCTCGGCGCCCGGCGCGAGGTCGTCATCGAGAACGACATCGCCTGGCGCATCCAGGCCATGGTCGACTTCATGTTCGCAAGGCCCGTCGTCGTGCTCAGCGAATCGCCCGACAGGGCCAAGCGCGAACGCATCGAGCGGATCATGGCCGAGGTCTGGCACGCATCCGGCGGCGTCTCGCTCATGCAGGACATCGCGCTGGTCGGCCATGTCTACGGCCATGTCGATCTGCTGCTGCGACTGGACGAGACGGCGATCCTCGCGGCCGGAGACGATCCGTCGAAGATCGCCCGTGCCGTGCGGATCGAACTCGTCCAGCCCTCCCGCGGCGTCCCCGTTCTCGACGAGCACGACTACCGCAAACTCCGGGCGTACATCCTCACGCTGCCCAGCAAACACAGCCGCAAGCCCGCGAGCGCCCTCCGTCGCGTGCTCGGGCTCGGCGCGAGCGAATCGGGGAGCGACCGCTCGATCGAGGTCCTCCAGCCCGGCCTCCGCAAGCTGCGCATCGGCGAGGCCCCGGCACGCGTCGAACGGTCGGCGCTGCTGCCCGCCGAGCTGCCGGTGGTGCACATCCAGAACATCCAGCAGCCCTTCCGCTACGAGGGCGTGAGCGAGGTCGAGCCGCTGATCCCGCTGCAGGACGAGCTGAACACGCGCCTGAGCGACCGCGCCAGCCGCGTGACGATGCAGAGCTTCAAGATGTACATCGCGCGAGGGATCGAGGGGTTCGAGAAGATCCCCGTCGGCCCGGGCCAGGTCTGGGCGACCGACAACCCCGAGGCATCGGTCGAGGCGTTCGGGGGCGACGCTTCGAGCCCCAGCGAAGAGAAGCACATCGAGGAGATCCGCGAGGCGCTGGACAAGCAGAGCGGCGTGCCGCCGATCGCGGCGGGCGTCGTGCGGGCCAAGATCGGCAACCTTTCCAGTGCAAACGCCCTGCGCATCACGCTCATGGGCGTGCTCAGCAAGACCGCTCGCAAGCGCGTCACCTACGGCGACGGCATCACCCGTATCGGCGAGCTGCTGCTCAAGGCGCTCGACCGCGCCGGCACGCTGCGGACCGAGCGGGAGGACCGCAGGCTCTCGCTGCTCTGGCCCGACCCGCTGCCGGCGGATCCGAGAGAGCAGGCCGCCGCGGCCGTCGCACGCAGAGAGCTCGGCGTCCCCGAAGACCGCGTGCTCGCCGAGCTGGGCTATCCCCGGACGCGAGCACCCGACACAGCGATACATGAAACAGCAACGCACACAGATCGAAAGGAGTAACCCAAGTGAGTGAGACCGCAACCGTCGAACAACCCGTCGAAAACACCGAGAACAGAGGCGAGACCGAGCCCTCAACCCGGCACCCAGTCCAGCCCCAAACCGAGCCCAAAGCAAACCAGTCCGACGGGCTTGCGCAGGAACTGGAGACGCTCCGCGAGCGGCTGGGGCAGACCGAGTCGCGCCTGGCCGAGGCGCAGCGATCGGCCGACGAGCTCCGCCGCAGGCGCGACTTCGAGCGCGAGCTGGCGCACGCCTCGCCGGTCGACATGGAGACCGCGCGACTCGTCGCCGAGTCGATCGCAAGGGAGCGCGGGATCGAGGACGCGGGCAAGGCGGTGCGCGAAGCGGTGGCGGCGAAGCCGTTCCTGTTCAGAAGCCGCGAGCCCTCGGGCGTGATGGCGCCCGAGCCGGACGCGCGGCCAGCGGGCGGGTCGATCCGGGATGCGGCCGAAGAGGCGATGCGCACCGGCGATCGGCGGGCCGTGCTCCGTTACCTCAGGGCCAGAAGGGGCGAGTGATCTATCTGCACGGCTCGCCGAGCCGTGCCACCCGAAGCACCCAGAACCACACGACAGCACACCGGAGGGGAAAACACCATGACTTTCACAGGCAAGACCACATTCGGCGCCGGCGCAGACCTGCCCGAGCTCGTCGAGGATGTTTCGGACATCATCAGCATTGTCAGCCCGCACGAAACGCCGCTGCTCGACCACCTCGGCGACGCGCCCCGCGCCGCCCAGAGCACGCGCCACGAGTGGATCGAGGACGCGCT
>SLFH01000069.1 GCA_007124345.1 Phycisphaerales bacterium
GGCGTCGGGACGCCCGTCGTCCTGCACCTCGCCGCGGAGGGTTTCGATCGCGTGGGGGAGGATGTCGAGGAGGGCTTCGAGCGATTCGACGGCGCCGCGCGTCGAGCCGGGGAGGTTGATGACGAGCGTGCGTCCGATCGTGCCCGCCTCGCCCCGGGAGAGATAGGCGCGCGGGGTTTTGTCGTAGCAGCGCCGGCGGATGAGTTCGGTGAGGCCGCTGTGGCGGCGTTCGATCACGCCGAGCGTCGCCTCGGGCGTGACATCGCGCGGGGCAAGGCCCGTGCCGCCGGTGGTCAGGACGAGGTCGGGCGCGGGGTCGAGCTCGCTGAGGGCGCGGAGGCGGTCGCCGATAAGCTCCGCCTCGTCGGGCACGCAATCGAGCGGGAGCGTGCGCGCGCCCAGGGCACGCTCGGCGAGCTCAACCAGTGCCGGGCCGGAGGTGTCGGTGGTTTCGCCCCGCGAACAGCGGTCGCTGATCGTCAGCACGGCGACGAGGGGCGGCGCGGTCATGATGCCGGCTCTGCGCGGTAGGTCCCGCTCTTGCCCCCGGTTTTCTCGATGAGGCGGACACCCTCGATCACCATCGCCTTGTCGACGGCTTTGCCCATGTCGATCACGGTGAGGGCGGCGCCGGCGACGGCGGCGAGCGCCTCCATCTCGACGCCCGTCTTCCATGTCGTCGACGCTGCGGCGCGGATCGCCACGCGTCCGCCCTCGATCTTCAGGTCAACCTCGACCGAATCGAGCGGGAGCGGGTGGCAGAGGGGGATGAGCTGGTCGGTCCGCTTGGCGGCCTGGATGCCGGCGATCCGCGCGATCTGGAAGACGCTGCCCTTTTCAAGATCGTCGCGCTCGATCCGTTCGAGCAGTTCGGGGCTGCAGCGGACGAAACCTTCGGCGACGGCGCGACGTCGTGTCAGCGGCTTGCCCCCGATGTCGACCATGCGGGCGTCGCCCTGTTCGTCGAGGTGTGTCAGCGGGTCGGTCACGCGGGCGTTCTCGCTCAGAGGGCGTTGGGGAACGGGAAATAGGGTCGGAGGCCGGACGCGGGCTCGCCGGGCGGGACTTCGACGAAGCCGTCGGCGGAGGCCGCGGCGACCCAGTCACCCGAGCCCTTGCTCGGCGCGAGCGTCGCCTCGCCCCGCTCGTCGAGCCTGACCAAAGGGTACCACCAGAGCTTGGGCGGGGCGGGCTTCTCGGCGCTGACGCGGACGAGCGTCGGGCGGGGCGGATCGACGAGCCCGGCTCGCGCGCACAGCGCCGGCAAGGCGAGGAGCCGCGCGGTGGTGACGACCGAGACCGGGTTGCCCGGCAGGCCGAGCACGGGCTTGGCGTCGGGTGTGATCGCCCCGAGCGCCGGCTTGCCCGGACGCAGCGCGAGCTTGTGGAAGAGGATCTCCAGCCCGAGCTCGCGCAGCACGCGCGGCACATGGTCGTGGTCGCCCGCAGAGACGCCGCCGGTGATGAGCAGGGCGTCGCACAGGTCGAGCAGGTGCTGGGCCGATGAGGCGAGCCGGTCCGGATCGTCGTGCGCTCGCGCAAGCTCGATCTCATCAACCCACTCAAGCGGCGCGAGCGAGGCGAGCAGGGCGGGGCCGTTGCTGTCGCGGAGCTGCCAGTCGTCGGGCGTGGCCTCGACGGGCAGCACCTCGTCGCCGGTGACCAAGACGCCGACGCGGAGGGAGCGGTGGACGCTGACCTGAGAGCAGCCGCAGGAAGCGAGCGCCGCCATCACGCCCGGCGAGACGGTTCTGCCGGGCTCGGCGACGGTCTCGCCCCGGCCGGCGTTCTCGCCCTTGCGCCGGATGTGCATGCCCTCGAAGATCTCTGCGTCATTGGGAATGACGATGGATCGGGCGTCCTCTTCGACCAGTTCGCGCTGTACGACGGCGGTTGCGCCGGAGGGGACGGGGGCGCCGGTAAAGATGCGCACCACCGAGCCATCGGCGGGCATCGTGGGCGGGGGCCGGCCGGGCAGGGCCTCGTCGCTGACGGCGAGGCGGACGCCCCGGGGCTCCTTGAGCGTGAGGGCGTAGCCGTCCATCGCGCTGACATCGCAGGCCGGGCTCGGCCGATCGAGCGTGATCTTTTCGGCCAGGACGCGTCCGGGGGCGTCCGCCCATGCGATGCGCTCGGCGCCGACGGGGGCGACGCGCCGGGCGAGCAGGCGTGCCGCCTCGGAAGGGGAGAGCGGCGCCGAACCGGGCGTTGCGTGCGCGCTCACTGGCCCCGCTCCTGCTCGTCCTTGAAGACGGGGCGCTTCCAGATCGGGACATCGCGCTTCATGGTGTCGATGAACCAGGCCATGGCCTCCAGCGCCGGGGCGCGATGCGCCGAGGCGACAACCAGCCGGAACGAGCACTCGCCGACCGGGACCACGCCGACGCTGTGGCGCACGAAGACTGCGGCGAGGCCGAAGCGGTCGGCCGCGGCGCGCGCGAGCGATTCGAGCTGGTTCTCGGCCATGGGTCTGTATGCCTCGTACTCGATGGCGGCGATCTCGCGCCCTTCCTCGGTCGGGCGGATGACGCCTTCGAACGCGACGATCGCGCCGGCGCCGGGGGCGCGCACAGCATCCTCGAGCCCGAGCGGGCCCTCGCTGAACACGACCTCGATGGACGGGGCGGTCTTCATCCGCCCCCCACCATCCCGACCAGCGCGAGCTCGTCGCCCTCGCGCACCTCGTGCGAAGGCGGGACGAACTGGTTGTTGACCGCGAGCCTGGTCGAGGACATCAGGGGCGACAGGGCCGGATAGCGCGACCCGATCGTGTCGAGCACGAGCGAGACGGTCGGCTCGGGCGGGAGGTCGACAGAGAGCTCGCGCTCGCCCTGGGCGTCGGCGTAGGGGCCGAAGAGTCGGACGGTGAGCGTCACCGCTGCTTGCCTCCGGCGTCGGTGTTTGTGTTGGGGGACTTGCTCTCGCCGGCGTTTCTGTCGAACTGCTCGTGGGCCCAGCTCCACGCCGCGACGGTGCGGGGGAAGCCGACGGTGTTCATGCCCAGGAGGATCGCCTGCTCGACCTCTTCGTGTGTGGCGCCGGCTTCGAGAGCTCTTCGCACATGTGATCGGAGCGCCGATTCGAGGCCGGCGCCGAGGCTGATGCCGATCTTGACCAGGGCGCACTGGCGCGCGTCGAGGGGGCCGAGCGACTCGACCTCGCGCCCGACGCGCTGGTGCGCCTCGCCGAGGACCGGGTAGCGGGCGACGAACCTCTGGAAGGTCTTGGGAGGCTGGCTCGGGCGGGCGGGGGAGTCGGACGGTTGGGTGGGCTGGGACATCTCATCAGCCTCCGATATGGGTCATCACGGCGTGCCCGTCGTGGGGGTGCTCGTCCCGCTTCTGGCCCAGGCCCTCGGCGAGGATCGTATCGAAGAGCGCGGGATCGAAACGCGGGCGCAGGGCGGGCAGGATCGTGCCCGAGGGCTTGTCCATGAGGCAAGGATAGAGCGTGCCGTCGGAGGCGAGCCGCACGCGGTTGCACGCGGCGCAGAAGTTGCAGCTCATCGGCGTGATAAAGCCGACGACGCCCCACGAGCCATCGTCGAGCTCGACGCGAAAGCGTCGCGCCGCGTCGTGCCCCTGCTCGACGGGGGCCCATCGCCGCACGATCGGATCGAGGTTGGCCCGCATCTGTGCCTCGGGCACGAACCGCTCGGCCCAATTCGACGCGAGCGGCCCCATCGGCATCAGCTCGATGAACCGCATCTCGATCCCGCGGGCGGAAGCGAAGCGGACGAGCGAGGGCATGTCCCGCTCGTTACGCCCACGGATCACGACCGAGTTCAGCCGGATCGGCCAGAGCCCGACACGCTCCGCCTCGTCGAGGCCTTCGAGCACGCGGTCGAGCCCGTCGACGCCCGTGAGCTCGGCGAAGCGTTCACGATCGAGCGTGTCGATGCTGATGTTGACGCGCTGCAGGCCGGCGTCGGCGTACTCGCGGGCGCGATGGGGAAGGGTCAGGCCGTTGGTGGTCATCGCAAGATCGCCGATGCCCGGCACGGCGGCGATGCGACCGATGATCTCGGTGAGGTCCTTGCGGCTGGTGGGGTCGCCCCCGGTCAGGCGGACCTTGTGCAAGCCGTGGCGGAGGGCCATGTGCTCGACCACTGCGCTGATCTCGCCCGGGGTCAGACGGGGCTCGCCCTTGGTGTCGGCGATGCGCTCGGGGCGGCAATACGTGCAGCGCATCGCGCACGCCTTGGTGATCGAGAGACGGAGGTAGCCGACCTTGCGTCCGGCCCGGTCGACGAAGGGGCCGTCGAAGCGCCGCGTCTTCCTCGGCGTTCGCTGGAGGCGTGCGGGATCGAGGACGGGGAGCCTCATGGGCCTCTTCCGCTCTCGCCGCCGCTGTCGCTCTCGGGCGGGTCGGCCTGCGTTTGATCGGTCACGGGCGCCTCGCCGGCGTGCGGCTGGTCGGCGGGGGGGTCATGGATGGTCTCAGCGGGATCGGATTCTGCGGGCGGTATGAAGCGTTCTTCGCCCCGCATGATCGGGATGGCGATCTTCAGCGCGACGGTGTAGATCATCAGGCCGAAGGCCCAGATCCCGGCGCTGACCTGCCACTCCGTCAGGTTCGGCACATACTCGACCATCTCGCTGAGCGTGCTGGGGACGAAGCCCGGGACGATCAGGCCCATGCCCTTTTCGATCCAGAGACCGACGAACGCGAGCACGCAGGCGATCGCAACGACCCGGGCGCTCCGCATCGCCGCCGGCAGCAGGAAGAGCACCGCCGCGATCAGGTTGAGCGCGATCGCGGTCCAGATCCAGGGCACCAGCGCGTTGTGCCCCTCCCACCCGAAGAAGAGGTAGGTCGTGTGCTTGGTGTAGGAGCCGCCCGCGTAGAACTCGGTGAAGAGCTTCGAGCCGAGCATCAGCAGGTTGATCAGCACCGTGACGCGGATGATCTGGACGAGGAGCTGGATCGGCCGGTCGGAGATCGCGACGCCGACGCGCCGAAGGACAAACATCGTCAGGATCAGGAACGCCGGCCCGGCGACGAACGCCGAGGCGAGGAACTGCGGCGCCAGCAGAGCGCTCTTCCAGAACGGCCGCCCGCCGAGCCCGCTGAACAGGAACGCCGTGACCGTGTGGATCGAGACCGCCCAGACGATCGAGATCATCACGAACGGGACATACCAGCGAGGCTCTGGCTTCTTGCCGAGGTAGCGGATGTAGAGCAGGTACCCGCAGATGTGCAGGTTCAGCAGCAGGTAGCCGTTCAGGACGATCACATCCCATGTGAGCATCGAGATCGGGAAGTTGAACCGCCCGAGGCCGGGGATGAGGTGCCAGAACCGGTCGGGGCGCCCGAGGTCGACCGTGACGAACAGCAGGCACATCACGATCGCCGCGATCGCCAGCAGCTCGCCGATGATCACGACATCGTGCATCTCCTTGTTGCGGTAGAGGTAGCCGGGGATGACCATCATCACCCCGCCGGCCGCGACGCCGACCATGAAGGTGAAGTTGGCGATGTACAGGCCCCAGCTGACATGGTCGGTCATGTTGGTGACGATCATGCCGTCGACAACCTGGTTGGCCCATGCGTTGGCGCCGACGAGGGCGACGGCGGTCAGCATCGTCATCCAGGCGTAGAACGCGAGGCTGCCGTCGGTCGCCATGACGAGCGACCGCCAGAGGAACCTCGGGTAGCTGACGAGGTGGCCTGGTCGGGCTTGCTGGGCTTGTATGGCCATGGGTGTGCTCGGGCGGCGTGGGGCTTGGCGGTCAATCGAAGAAGTAGAAGAGGGTCGGGCGGGCGCCGAGCTCCTCCTTCAGGACGAACACGCGCTTGGTGCGCAGGACGGTGCGGATCTCCGACTCGGGGTCGAGCAGGTTGCCGAAGATTCGCGCCCCCGTCGGGCAGGCCTCCAGGCAGGCGGGCTGGCGCCCCTCGCGCGTCCGGTGCAGGCAGAAGTGGCACTTCTCCACCACCCCGGCGGGGCGGATCCGGTTGGAGAGGTAGCCCTGGTCGGGGTTGACCTCTTCGGCGGGGATCTGCGGCTCTTTCCAGTTGAAGCGGCGCGCGTGGTAGGGGCACGCAGCCTGGCAGTAGCGACAGCCGATGCACCAGTTGTAGTCCACCACCACGATCCCGTCTTCTTCCTGCCAGGTCGCCTCGACGGGGCAGACATCGACGCAGGGCGGGTTCTCGCACTGGAAGCACTGCACGGGAAGGTAGTACTTGCCCTCGCGCGGGACATCGTGGGTGTAGGTGGAGTCCCCGTGCTTGAAGTCGGTGGTGCCGATCGGCATCTCGAAGACGCGGATGTACGACTGGTTGGTGGACCGGTCGTGGTTGTTCTCGCGGTGGCATGCTTCCATGCAGGCGCCGTTGCCGTTGCAGACGCTGAGGTTGATCGCGTAGCCGTAGCGGACGCCGGGGATGGCCTTGGGGTCCTTGATCTTGACATCGGCGCCGTAGCGTTCCTTGGCCTCGTTCTCGAGACGCTCGAAGATTTTGGCCTTGTCGTCGGCGGAGAGCTCCTTGTAGTGGCGCTGCATCAGCTCCTGCGCCGAGAGCCGGCCCCTGAGCCCGGCGAGCGGCGAGACGGCGGCGGCGAACGCGGCGAGCCCCAGCGTCGCACCACCCGCCTTCAGCGCCGTCCGACGCGACACCTCCCCGAGAACGGGCAGGGAAATGGTGCGTTTGTCGCTGTCGCTCATGGAATCTACTCCCGAGCCGGAGGACCGGCCGGTAGGGGATCAGTCGTCGTGCCCTCAATCGCCTGGGCCGGTCGGTTCGAGGAATCGGTCGAGCGGCTTGAAGGTCGGCGTCATCGAGGGGAACTTCGGGGCGTGCGGGTCGTGGCAGTCGATGCAGCTCTTGCGCTTCTGGGGCCCCTTGGTGCGGTCCCAGAACCCGGTCATGCCCCCGTGCAGCCCCCGTTCGTAGTCGCGGGCCTGCGGCGCGTGGCACTGGGCGCACGAGAGCATCACATCGCGGTACTCGATCCGCGTCCCGTCGGCGAGGCGGAGGGCGTTGTAGTCGTCGGGGTTGTGGCAGGTCACGCAGGAGAGGTTGCCGTGCTGAAAGGTGAGTCCCTGATGGAACGCCATCGGCGGCTCGTCGGAGCTGCGACGGGCGGTGTTCGCATCGAAGTTCGAGTGGCAGCTCGCGCACGACACGGTCACCGCGCGCCCCATGGAATCCACCCGATCGGTCACGACGCGAGGCCGGCCGTCGGGCAAACTAATTTCTACAAGCCAGCGCGGCGTTTCGTCGGGCACCGCTTCGGTGCTCATTGTCGCGGCCAGAAACTCGCTCCTGGGCGACGCGCCGGCGCTCGTCATGAACCGCACCAATCCGATGCTCAACAGGAGCGCCGCGAGCACAACGATCGGAATCAGAACACGCCCACGCATCATCGCGTCGTCTCTTTCAGGCCCTTGGCCCAACAGCGTTCCTTTGCTGCTGAACGAAGCGGGCCGGAGCGGGGTCGAGCGGTCGCAACAAGTTGACGGATCCTAGCAAAGTTCATTAGGCTCTGCATATCCTTCATCACCCGCGGCGTTCGATCTTCAGAACGCCGGTCAGGAGCGCGGCCTCGATGCCCGTCAGCGGATTGATCCTGAGTCTCAGCGACGACCGCCGCCTCCGCGACGGCGCACTTGAAGCGATCAATCAACACACCGCCGTTTCGCTCGGCGAGATGCAGGGCCTCCGGCTGCCGATCGTCGTCGACACCCCAGACAGCGACGCCGACCGCGAGGTCTGGCAATGGCTGCACGAACTCCCCGGCGTGCTCTTTGTCGACCTCGTCTGCACCGACGCCTCCGACGACGCGCCCGAGGACCCGACCGACCACCCCCTCACCAGGACCGGACGAACATGACCACCATGCCAAAGACAGACCGGCGGGCGTTTCTGAAAGCCTCGGCGATGGCCGCCGCGACCGCCGTCGCCGCCGGCGCCGCACGCTCCAAGGCGATCAGCCTCCCCGTGCTCGACGGCGAGCGCGACCCGCACACCGGCGTGAAGTGGAATAAAGGCGTCTGCCGCTTCTGCGGGACCGGCTGCCATGTCCGCGTAGGCGTCAAGGACGGACGCGTCGTCGCCATCGCCGGCGATGTCAGAGCCGATGTCAACCGCGGGCTCCTCTGCGTCAAGGGGTACCATGTCGGCAAGATCCTCTACGGCACAGACCGCCTCACCAAGCCGTTATTGCGACGGGGCGACCGCTACGAAGAGATCTCATGGGACAGGGCCATCGAGATCGTCGCCGAGAAGATCATGGAGGCGCCCGACCGCTTCGGGATCTACGGCAGCGGGCAGTGGACCATCGGCGAGGGCTTTGTCGCCAACAAGATGATGAAGGCCGGCCTGGGCAGCAACCAGATCGACGGCAACCCCCGCCTCTGCATGTCCTCGGCCGTCACCGGCTTCATCTCGACCTACGGCGTCGACGAGCCGGCGGGCTGCTACGACGACCTCGACGAGTGCGATGTGCTGATCATGTGGGGCAACAACCCCGCGGAGATGCACCCCGTCCTCTTCTCCCGCGTTGTTGATCGCCGGGCCAAGGGCGAGGAGGTGACGCTGATCGACATCAGCACCCGCCGCACGCGCACCACCGACCTCTGCCAGCACTACATGGAGTTCAAGCCGCACGCGGACCTGGCGATCGCCAACGGGATCGCGCACCTGCTGATCAAGAACAAGACCTACGACCGCGACTTCGTCGAGAAGCACTGCAACTTCCGCCAGCTCGACCCGGACAACCCGGGCCTGATGACCGGCAAGGCGATGTCGTTCGAGGAGTACGCCGCGGCGGTCGAGGAGTACACGCCCGAGCGCGTCTCTGAGCTCTCGGGCCTTTCCGTCGAACAGATCCTCATGCTCGGCGATCTGTTCGGCAGGCGCGACATCCGCATCACCAGCCTTTGGTGCATGGGGATGAACCAGCACACGCGGGGCACCGCCATCAACTGCCTCGTCCACGGGATCCACCTGCTCAGCGGGCACTTCGGCAGGCCGGGCGACGCGCCGACAAGCCTCACCGGCCAGCCCTCGGCGTGCGGGACCGTCCGCGAGGTCGGCACGCTCTGCCACCTCCTCCCCGGCGGGATGCTCGTCGCCAACGCCGCCGACCGCGCCAAGGCCGAAGCACTCTGGAATGTCCCCGCAGGACGCATCCACCCCACCCCCGGCCACCACACCGTCGCGATGTTCGACAACTTCTGCACGCCCAAAGCCGAGGGCGGCGACATCGACACGCTCTGGGTCCAGGTCACCAACCCAGGCCAGACCCTGCCCAACCTCCACAAGCTCTTCAACCGCAAGAAAGACCTCGACGAAAAATTCCTCATCGTCTCGGATGTCTACCCCACCGCCACCACGCGCCTGGCCGACCTCATCCTCCCCTCGGCGATGTGGGTCGAGAAGAACGGGATGTACGGCAACTCCGAGCGCCGCACCCAGCAGTGGTTCAAAATGGTCGACCCGCCCGAAGGGGCCCGCGACGACTGCTGGCAGCTCGTCGCCGTCGCACGCAAACTCCTCGACCTCGGTCACCCGGGCATGCGCGACAAGGACGGCAAGTGGCTCTTCGAGACCCGCGACGAGAACGGCGACGAGGTCCCCATCTGGGAGTGGGCGCACTACTACGACACCAATGTCGACGAACGCCTGTTCGAGGAGTACCGCCCCTTCTCCCGAATCAAACAGAAGGACCTCGCGCCCTACGAGGAGTATGTCAAGGCCCGGGGACTCCGCTGGCCCGTCGTCGAGCAGCCCGACGGGACCTGGCGCGAGACCCGCTTCCGCTTCTCCGGCTTCGACGACCCCTATGTCGCCGAGGGCGAGGAGTTCGACTTCTACCACTCGGTCACCAAGGACAGCCGCGCCCTGATCTGGTTCCGCCCGTGGGAGCCCCCGCCCGAGATCCCCGACGAGGAATACCCGTTCTGGCTCAACACCGGGCGCGTGATCGAGCACTGGCACTCGGGATCCATGACGCAACGAATCCCCGAGCTCCACCGCGCCGTCCCCCGCGCCTACGCCGAGCTGCACCCCGAAGACGCACGCGAGCTCGGCGTGCAACGGGGCGAGATGGTCCGTGTCGAATCACGCCGGGGCAAGATCGAGCTGCCCGTCTGGATCAACGGTCGCGGCAAGCCCCCACGCGGGCAGGTCTTCGTCCCGTTCTTCGATGAAACCAAGCTCATCAACGAGGTCACCCTCCACGAATTTGACCCCTTCTCACGCCAGCCCGACTACAAGAAGTGCGCCGTCCGCGTGACGCCCGCCGCGCAGGGTTCGGCGGGCCGGCCCGCGCCCAGGCGGGGGGAGTAAGCCTTGGCCCAGCCAGAGGACATGAAGCCGGACACCGACACGCGGGCCGACCCCGCGCCGAGCCAGACCACGCGCCGCGCGACGCAGCTCTTCCTCGCCGGCGTGATCGGTATGTCGTTCGTCGGCCTCGTCGTGGGCATGCGCCAGGGCGTCCCGACGCACGATCCGCCCGAGTTCGAACACACGCCCGCCCCGCGCGGCGAGGCCATCCCCGCCATGACCTACGCCGAGTTCGACAGGCGCAAGCACGGCCCCAACCGCGACTGGCAGAGCAACCTCGCCGACCTCCAGCAACCCGAGGCCGACCTGTTCGCCCCCGTCGAGTTCGACGAGGCCGAGCGACAGGCCCTGCTCGAGGCCCGCGCCTCCCGCCGCGCCTTCGACGGCGCCCCGCCGACCATCCCACACCCCGCCGACCAGATGACCTCCGCCAGCTGCATGGCCTGTCACGGCGAGGGCTTCACCATCAACGAGGTCTACGCACCGCGCATGTCCCACGCCTACATGCCAAGCTGCACGCAGTGCCATGTCGAGCAGCAGGCGAGCGATCTCCGCGTCACGCGCGAGTTCCAGAACCTCTTCGAGGGACTCTTCTCCTCCGGCCCGGGCGAGCGCGCGTGGGAGGGCGCACCGCCCACCATCCCCCACTCGACCTTCATGCGCGAGGACTGCATGGCCTGCCACGGGCCCAAGGGGCCCGAGCCCATCCGCACCTCCCACCCGTGGCAGACCAGCTGCATGCAGTGCCACGCCCCCTCGGCCGCGCTCGACCAGGGCGTGCACGACGAACTGCCCTCGTTCCTCCCACCCCTGCCCGTCTTCCTCCAGCAGCACCCGCCCGCCGAACCGGACTAGATGCCAGACCAGCCAGAC
>SLFH01000093.1 GCA_007124345.1 Phycisphaerales bacterium
ACGCCAGCCAAGAGCTCGCGTTGGGCGTTGAGCTGCTCGCGCCGGTCCTTCTCCTCGGTGATGTCGCGCTCGATCGCGATGAAGTGGGTCAACCGCCCGTCGTCGTCGACGATCGGCTGCACGTCGATCGCGAGCCAGTATCGCCGTCCCGACTTGCTGAAGTTGATGACCTCCGTGCTGAAGCCCTCCCCCGAGGCGATCTTCTCTCGCATCATCGCGACGGTCGCGGGGTCGGTCTCGGACCCCTGCAGCACCTCGCCCGGCTTGCGCCCCTCGACTTCGCCGAGCGTGTACTCGGTGATGCGCGTGAACCCCTCGTTCACCCAGCAGATCCTGCCGGTCTTGTCGGTGATCACCACCGCGTTGTCGGTCTTGGCGGCGACATGCGACAGCAGCGTCAGACGCTCGTGCTTCTCCGCCAGTTCGTCGGTGGCTTGGCGCAGGTGTTCGCTGAGCTCAGACAGCGTGGCCAGGTCGGTCACGAACGAGGCCAGCTCTGACAGGAGCTGTACATTCTCTTCCGGCACGTCACGCGCCTCGGTCCCGAACACGCAGAGCGCCGCGGCCACCCGCCCGCTCTGATCTCGCACCGGCACGCCCGCGTAGAAGCCGATCGGCAGGGCCCGTACGCCCTCGATCCCCCCGAACCGCGGGTCCGCCAGGACATCAGGAACCACCAGCGGCTGTTCACCGGCCACGCACTGCGCGCAGATCGTGTCCGTCCGCGGGAGCTCTGCAAGGTCGAACCCGTGTGTCGCGGCGAAAACGATCCGGTCTCCGCAACTGACAGAGACCGCCGCCATCGGCGAACTCGTCAGCCGGGCGGCCAAGTCGACCACCCGCTGCAGAGCTTCGCGCCCCGGATCTTTCAGCATCGACTTGTCGCGGTAGAGTTGTCCCACTGATTCAAGGGGTAAGCGTCGCTGGCTTGCCGTCTCGATGAACGCAGCCGTTGCATCGACGCCCACCGGTGCGGGGTTCAGACCACCCGCCAGTCCGATGCACATTCACCGCACTTTGCACCAGCTGTTGTCGCCGGACTTCCGGCGCCCGCGGGGTCTCTCGCCCGCAACCGGTTGCTCCGGCGCCGAGCCCGATGCCCGGTCCCGGCGCTGCCCCCGCGGGATCGATGCTGGCCGAGCGCGATCACGCGCCTGAGGGGCTCGATCCCGGAGGTTTGTTATTGGACCGGATGGAGTTCCTGCAATCGCCGGGGCGGAACTCCCAAGAAAGGGGCTTGCGGAGCGTGGGGGGTGTGCGCGCGCTCCTGATTCGGAGGTGCGGTGGTGGGTTCAGTCCTTACTGATTGATGGAGAAGTCATATGAGCAATCCATGTACATGGGATCGGGCTGGGGTTCTGCGCCGCGCGGCTGCCAGCGGGCTTGTCGTTGCGTTCATCGGAGCGGTCGCGTTCGCCGACGCCCCCGCATGGGAGCCGTATCGCGGCCCGGTGAACGCCCCCGATGTCATGGGCGGCTACATGTCGACCGAGATCATCGTCCGCGTCGCACCGGGCGCCGCGCCGGTCCAAACCGACGAGCGCCACTGGAGCTTCGGCCCGACGCCTCAGACCGTCGCCATCGCCGGCGTGCTCGCCGAGTTCGGCGCCGCCTCCGTCGCGCCCTCGATCAACCCCGCGCCCGCGAACGCCGAGCTCGCCGCCAGCATCGGGCTCGACCGCTACTTCACGATCACGCTCCCCGCCGGCACGGACACCCCTGCGCTGGTGCAGCAGCTCAACGCCATCGGCGGCGCGATCGAGTCCGCCGAGCTCAATGGCATCGGCGGCGTCCTGGCCATGCCCAACGACCCCTCGTTCAACCTTCAGTACGGCCTGCTGAACACCGGCCAGACCATCAGCGGCAACAGCGGCATCGCCGGCGCCGACATCGACGCCATGGGCGCCTGGGCGATCACCACCGGCTCAAGCGATGTCATCGTCGCCGTCCTCGACACCGGCATCAGCACCAGCCACCCCGACCTGCAGGCCAACCTCGTTCCCGGCTGGAATGTCCAGGCCAACAACGCCAACACCAACGACAGCTGGCTGATCAGCCACGGCACCCACTGCGCCGGCATCATCGGCGCTGTCGGCAACAACAGCGTCGGTGTCACAGGCGTCGCGTGGGAGGTCTCGCTCATGCCGCTCCTCGTGCTCGGGACCTTCGGCACCGGCAGCGAGTCGGACATCTCCAACGGCCTGACCTGGAGCACCGACAACGGCGCCCACATCGCCAGCATGAGCCTCGGCTTCCCGGGGACCAGCAGCCTGATCGCCGCCGCCGCGATCTACGCCCATCAATCCGGCGTCCTGCTCGTCGCCGCGACCGGCAACACGCCGACCGACCCGGTCTCCGTTCCCGCGGCGCTGCCCGAAGTCGTCGCGGTGGGGGCCACCGACAACCGCGACCAGATCGGTTCGTTCGTCTCGACCGGGCCGGAGATGTCGGTCGTCGCCCCGGGCGTCGATGTCTATTCGACCTGGGATACGCTTTTCAGCGCCAACACCTACACCTACCAGACCGGCACCTCGATGGCCTGCCCCCATGTCGCGGGCGTCGCGGCACTGATGCTCTCGGTCAACCCCGCGCTGACCAACATCCAGCTCCGCGACCTGCTCGAGTCCACCGCCGACGACCTCGGCACGCCCGGGTGGAACCCGATCTACGGGCACGGGCGCGTCAACGCCGCGGCCGCCGTGCAGGCCGCAATGAACGCTGGCCAGCCCTGCATCGCCGACCTCAACAACGACGGCGTCGTCGACGCCGACGACTTCTTCCTCTACCTCAACCTCTTCGCCGACGGAGATCCGATCACCGACATGAACGGTGACGGCGTGATCGACGCCGACGACTTCTTTCTCTACCTCAACCTCTTCGCCCATGGCTGCTGAGCGGACCGAAGCGACCGGGTGAATGAAACAACGCCGCCCCCGGCTTTCATCGAG
>SLFH01000088.1 GCA_007124345.1 Phycisphaerales bacterium
AGGAAGACCACATCGATCATGCTGGTCATGTGGCGCTGCACGCCCTCTTCGTCGTCGTACTTTTGGTCACGCGTGAACTTCAAGGGCCGCCCCCCGCCGGCGCCTCGGTCGCCAGCCTCCAGCCGCGGATCCCCAGGGCCGAGAGCGTCGAGGCGACGCGGTTGGCGTGCGCCGCGTCCAGAGAACGATCCGCGCGCACCAGCACCGTCACCTTCGAAGCGTCGCCCCCGGCCTGGTTTATCTCCGCCCGCACCACCGACGCGAACCTCGCCAGATCCACCGGCTCACGCTCGATCAGCATCGTCCCGTCGGGCGCGATGTCCAGCACCACCGTCGCCGGACGCTCGGCGCTCATTGGGTCGCCCCGCTCCTCGGGAAGGTCCAGGGGCGTGCGCACCAGCGTCGTGAACTGCGAGGTGTACAGGAAGAAAATGATGAGCTGGAAGACCACATCGATCATCGGGGTCATGTTGAACCCCCCGACCTTCCTGGATTTCCGCTGGACGAAATTCACCGCGGCGCGCCCCTCTGCGGCGCCTGTGCGGGCGGTGTTCCCGGCCTCGGCTTGCGGGCCGCGTTCTGGTCCAGATGCTGGGCGAGCTCCTCGGTCACCTCCGCGACCTTGGAGGCCAGCGTGTCGATCCGACCTCGGAGGTAGGCGTACGCCGCGGTGCACGGGATCGCCACCAGCAGGCCCATCACGGTCGTCATCAGGGCCGTGGAGATGCTGCCCGCGAGGCGGTCGGGCTTGGCGACGCCCTCGGCGGCGCTGAGCGTGTCGAACGCCCCGACCATGCCGACAACCGTCCCGAGCAACCCCAGCATCGGCGCGATCGAGGCGACCACGCCGATCGTGTCGTTGGAGCGCTGCAGGCGGGAGACCTCCATCTGCCCCGACTCCTCCAGCGCCCCCTTGAGCTCAAGAAAGCCGAAGGGCGAGCGGGCGCACCGCGTCAACGCCGAACGGAACACCCGCGAGAGGAACGACTCGTTGTCGGGCTGGGAGCAGAACTCGATCGCGCCCTTCACATCCCCTTTGCGGAGCCTGGAGTCCAGCCCGAGCACGAAATCGCGCGGGGCCATCCGCTCCATCCGCACACGCACGAGCTGCGCCACGATCAGCCCGACGGCAAAGAGCGACAGCGCGATGATCACATACCCGATCCCCCCGCCGCTCTGGATGTACTCCAGCAGCGTCTTGCCCCCCTCCGCGTCGGTGTTCGCCGCGATCAGCATCCGGTTCATCGATGGTCCTGTCCGCCCCCGGCTGGGGGGCTGTTCATCGTCACGCCGCGGATCGGCCCGTTGCCGCCCGGAGCATCATCGCCCGCGGGGTGCCCCGGGTACCTCCTGCGGAGCTCGGCCCGCAAGAGGCCCGCGGTCTCGCCCCGCCCCAGTTCGTCCATCGCCTCGGCCGCCTCGGCCAGGCAGAGCCCCGCGAGGAACGGCTGCTCATCGGCGAACCTCGCCGGCAGGTGCAGCATCGTCACCACGCCCCGCAGCCGCTCCGCCTCGTCATTCTCACGCACCAGCGACCGCCCGATCGCCGCGTAGATCCACGCCTCCAGCCACGCGGGCGTCGTCGCCCGCCCGGCGCGCGATCGCTCCAGCCTCTGGCGCAGGCGATCTCTGTTCTCGGAGCGCTCGACGCTCGTCCCGTGCTGGGCGAGCACCAACTCGGCGACCAGCCGAACGCTCGGATCGTCGCTGTTGCTCGGCCGGCCTTGCCGCTCGCCGACGGTCGCCGCCGCGGCATAGCGGTACCAAGCGCCAAGCAGCGCCGCCCGCTCGTCGGTCAATTCGACGCCCGAGGGCAGAGTGATCCCCCGTTCTGCGAGTTGGCGGACGCCGGTCGTCTCCGTCCAGATCGGCGGGATCGCCGGGCAGAGCCCTGTCTCGGGGTCGACCACCGCCGGCACGCCATCGAACACCGGGCGCCCCCCGCCCCCCGCCTGCAGCAGCATCAGCCAAGGCCCGATCGCCGACGCGTGGGCGCCCCGCCGCAGCCTGCAACGCAGCGCCCCTTCCGCAACGGCCTGCGCCGTCGGCCCCAGCCGCCCGGCGTACACGCCAAACAACTCCTCGAACCCGGCCTCGGCGAGCACAAAGTCGCCCCGCTCCAGTCGCTGGCGCGAGCGCCACGCCTTCTCGGCCAGCTCAAGAAACTCAGCAGCCTTCTCGGCGCCAGGCCCGCTCATGCGGACGACGCGGTCCCAGCCGATCTCGACCCTCGCCCCGTCCACACGCAGAGACAGCGCCTCGAACGAAGCCTCCTCGACCTTGCCCAAGAGCGGCTCGACCCGACCGAGCAGTCGCACCTCGGCCCGATCGAGATCCGAAGCCTCCGCGACGCCCCCCTCTTCCCGAGGCTCGGCGCCGAGCACGCCCGCGTCTGCGCCCGCCGACAGCACAAGGCCGAACAGACCAGCCGCCATCGCCCGCTCTAAGGAACGCTGCAAGGGCCGCCTCAAGGCCCACCCCCGCCCGCCGTACGGTCCAGCGGCACATAGGTGTAAGTCCCGCCAGACATCTCCGCGATCCGGCGCATCATCGCCTCGCCCGAGCGGTCCTCGAAGCAGATCGCGTGCACCGGGATCGTCGGTCTTCGGTTCTGGGCGATGATCGCGTCCGCCTCGGCCTCCGCGAAGATGCCGTCGGTCATGAAGTAGATCGCGTCGGGCCTCGGACTCAGCGTGAAAATGATCTCAAAGCCGGTCAGCGGGTTGGTGCCCCCGTAGACCTGGATGGTGTCGATCGCCCGCTCCGCCCAGCGTTTGCCGGACCGATCGGCCCTGAGCCAGCGCGTCCTGCCGCCGAGCACGCTCGCCTCGTGGCAGAACAGGACAATGATAAACTCCGCCCGATCGTCCAACGCGTCGACGGATTCCTTGAGCGCCCGGCGGAGCGCCTCGACTCTCGGGCCCATCATCGAACCGGAGATATCCA
>SLFH01000313.1 GCA_007124345.1 Phycisphaerales bacterium
AGGAGAACACCATCCTCTCCTGCGAGGGACAGTCGAGGCTCGGACACGAGGTGCACCTCGCCTTCGGCCCGATCTACGGGCCCGAAGGCTCGATGCTCCCAAGGGTCGAGGCGTTTAACCGCCAAGCCGGCAATGAGATCCAGCCGCACAGGTCGGAGACCTGTGCCACCCAAAGCCCCACACCCCACAGCCCACACCCCATCACCCCTCATCAACTCCCCGACCTCGTCCGCGAGGTCAGCCCGCTGCGCGACCGGCGGGCGCTCGGGCAGATCCGCGACCTGATCGACGCGATCAAGCCCGACATCGTCCACACGCATTCGTCAAAGGCCGGGGTTCTTGGGCGTCTGGGCGCGTGGAAGCATGTCGCGCGCGGGGCGAAGATCGGCGTCGTCCACACGATTCATGGTCCGCCTTTCATGCCCGTCGAAGGCGGGGCGCTCGCCCGCCTGAAGATCCGTGCGACCAATCGGGCGTACACACTCGCCGAGCGCCGAGCCGCCAAAAGCTGCCACCTGATCGTCTCAGTCGCCGACGCGATGACCGAACAGTTCCTTGCTCGCGGGATCGGCGGGCCCGAGCAATTCGTCACGGTGCGTTCGGGGATGGAGACGGCGCCGTATCTCGACGCCGCCCCGGGCGAATCGAGGCAAGAGGTCCGCGCCGAGCTCGGCCTGCCCCAAGATGCGTTCGTGATCGGGACCGTCGCCCGACTCGCCCAGCACAAGGGCCACGACGACATCCTCGACGCGATCGGCGAGGACCTGCAACAGAACCCGTCTTGGCGCCTGCTCTGGGTCGGCGACGGGTGGTGGCGCGACCGCCTGATGGGCCGGGTCCGCTCGATGGGGCTGGAGGACCGCGTGACGGTCACCGGGCTCGTGCCGCCCGAGAAGATCCCAGCGATGATGCGGGCGATGGACCTGCTCGTCCACCCGAGTTATCGCGAGGGCCTGCCTCGGACCGTCCCTCAGGCGCTCTTGGCGGGGGTCTGCCCCGTCGCGTACGACGCCGACGGCACCCGCGAGGCCTGCATCGACAACCAGACCGGACGCCTCGTCCCCCTCGGCGACCGCGCCGCCCTGGCCGCCTCGATACGCTGGTTGTGGGAACACCCCGCCGACCGCGAGCGGATGGCGGCAGAGGGACGGACACACTGCCGCGAAGCCTTCAGCGCAGAGGCCATGGTTCATGCACTCGAAGATGTCTACGAGCGGGCGATCAAGATCGCTTCGGAGTGATGCGGGCTGTGCCGGTCCGACACGCTCCGAAGGAGCGTCGGATCCTTGCCACGGGTGGAGTCGAGCGCAGCTCGACGAAACCCGTGGTGATGCGAACAACCAGCTCCGCTCTGAAGGAGCGGAGGAATCACAGACCCCGCCTGCGAACAAGACCTTGTTGAAGTCAGCACTTCCTTCGCCCCTTCAGGGCGACACCCGTTCGGCAGCGTTCCACGGATTGCGCTCCGTCCGACGCGTCGCGTCGGCCCTCGCTCCACCAGTGGCTACAACCCTTCGCCCCTTCGGGGCGTTTCTGATGCAGATCCGTGAACGCGCGCACGCACCCGATCGCTCGACCGTCGGTGGACTTTGGCATCTTGCTCCAACACACTGGCGGGCAAGCCGCCAGTGCCACAGGTCTTTCATCGCGACGCTTTTCGTTCTCTTCTTCGCGCTCTCGCCCGCCCACGCCCAACTCCTCGACCTCGGCGCTCCCGACCCCCCCGCGATCGCCGATGCCGGCGTCGAGGAGCAACGCGCCCGCGTCGTCGACGCCCAGATTCAACGCCTCACCGAACGCCACGAACCAGGCCCACGACTCGACGCCGCGATCGCCCTCCGCCGTTACGGCCTCCGACTGCTCGCCTCGGACCTCGACGCACACCCCGAACGCTTCATCCCCGGCGTGCTGCTCACAGAACACGCCGAGGCCCTCGACCGCCTGATCTTCGACGAGTCGGCGATCGTCGAGCCCGCCGCGGCTCTGCTCGCCCGCACCCTCGCCGACGCACCGATCCCCGTCCGACCCCCCGCCCTCGATCGCCTGCTGCGCGACGCTCTGGCGGACCTGGCCGACGCCGCGGAAATCAAATCCCCCGCCGGCTGGCCCGCAACACCGGGCGCACGAGCCCCTGATCTCGAAGCGCTCCGGCCATTGCTCGCAGCAGCGCCCCAGGCGTGTGCCGCCAGGGCCGACGAACTCGCCCGCGTCCTCGACCTCGCGCACGACCACCCCGCCTACCGCCCCTCCGCGACGCGCACCGCGGCGGCCCTGCTCGGGATCGCGCCGATCCTCTCGCCCCCGTCATGGATGGAGGACCGCACCGAAGCGCTCCAGCAGCGCGCGTGCGAGGCGATCGACGGCCTGCTCGATCCCGACCAGCAGGAAGCCTCGCTCTCGACGCTCGAAGACCTCGCCCGATGGTCACGCGCCATCGCGGCGGCGGGACGCCTCGAAGACGGGACCGAGACCCGCCTCGCCCGTCGCGCGATCGCCGACGCCGCCGAAACCGGCCTCTCGCGGGGCGACCTCGGCGCCCTTGCCCGCGCGATGGATCTCGCGTCCGCCCGTGCCGACCTGCCCTCGCCCCGCACGCTGGTCCGCCAGATCCGCCCCTCGTGGGAACGCCTCGAACGCGAGGCAAGAAGGACCGAGCGCGAGCTGATCTCCGTCATCCCCGACCTCCTAGCCGATCCGGAAGCGATGGCCGGGGGCCGGTTCATCGCGCCGATGGCCGCCCACCGCGAGGCGATCGGCGATCTGCGCACGCTCGTCGAGATGAGTTCGCGCATCGCCGACCCCACGCGGAGCGGGCCGGAGCCCACGCTCGCCCCCCGCTTCGGCCCGCTGGCAACCGAAGCGGTGCGTCTGGGCAACCTGCTGCGATCGGGCGACGACGACAGCGCCACCCGGGCCGCCCTCCGCGAGCTGGCCGATGCCGCCCGCGTCGCCCTCGAACTGCGGGGCGAGGCCGAGCTGCGCCGCCGCTCGGGAACCTCGCAGCCCACAGCACCCGAACCTTGGAAGCTGCCCGAACTCCTCGAGCTGATCGAGCGCGAACGCCTCTCGATGCTCAGCGCCCGGCGCGCCGACGATCTTTCCTCGCGTGCCGCCCGCCTCTTCGTCCTCGACGACCTGACCGAGCAGATGGCGCTCGTCCTGCTAGCCAAAGAGCCCGGGGCGCTCGAGGCCTGGCCGGGCTGGTCGCTCCCTTCGGCCCCGGCCCGCACCTTGGCGATCAACGGGGCCGACGACGCCCTCGCCCGGATCGCCTCGGACCTCATCGAGGGCCGGTACGAGCGGGCCCGCGACGCCCTTTCGCACTACCGCCAACGGTTCGCCTTTGCCCGTCTGCTGGGGCGGATGGAGCGCACCGCGTCGACGCTCGGCCTCGGCGGAGATCCGACAGAGACGCTGGTGATGCGCCTGGCCGCGGGGGCGCCAGACCCCGCGCGGGCGTGGATGGCGGCCGAGCGTCGAACGCTTGCCGAGCTCTGCCGCTACGCCTCGATCCTGCCCGGCCTGGCCGACACCCGCCTGGAGACCGAGATCCGGCGCCACCTCAACGAACTGGCGCTGGGCGTCCTCGAACGAACAGGCGATCGCTAGCGGGCGGACCTCCGAATCTGCGAACAAAAGAACAACCCGCCGGAGGGATCTTCCGGCGGGCTGTAATTCTGCGGCGGGGGACGGGATCGGTGGTGGTGGCCCGCCGCGGAGGTGGATCCGGACCGGGCGAGCAGGCCAGTGCCGGTCTCGCCCGTTTGGTTTCAAATGCGCCCGGCCGGCGTTGTGTCGGCCGGGCGCGATCGGTTCCGCCGGGTCGCCCGGGGCCGGGAACAGAGCGCCAGCTTCCTTGCGGCGCTTCACCGGCCTCGGTCGAGTCCTTTCTTGGCGCCCCGCGCTGCCGGTGCGGGGAACCAACGGACCCGGAGGACTCCGCGTGATCTTGATGCCGGGCGTGCCGGCTCAGGGATCACTCTCTCCAATGCCCGCCCGGGCGTTCGTGCCCGGGGCGGTCTGATGCTCCGCGGCGGGCTTACCCGCCGCCCGGCTCACGCCGGCGTTGCTCGATCCGCTCGGCGTTGTCCTGCAGGTTCTGGAAGTGCTCCATCTCCTGCTCTTCCCACGCCTCGCGGGGTCTGATCTCCAGCCTCCTGCCCGCCCCCAGCATCACGACCTCTTGGGGCAGGCCCGTCTTCTGCAGGTGCCGCTTGGGCAGCATGATCCTGCCGGCCGAGTCCATCTCCAGCCGTTCGGCCTGGCTGAAGAAGGTGACCTGCAGCCTCGCCTCGTCGCGATCGGGGATCAGCGTCTCTTCCCGGGACATGGCCAGGGCCTCGAACGCCGTCTCGGTGTACAGCCTCAGCGATCCGTCCGGCCACGCGACGCAGTACCACGCGCCCCCGTCCCGCTGGGGATCCCACTTGTTCCGGTACTTGGCCGGGATGGCCAGACGCCCTTTGGCGTCGACCGTCAGTTCTGTGTACCCGGTGAAGAGCAAGGGCGTGGGCTCCCGGCTGGTGCATGTGGGCAGTCTACACACTTTGCCACACAATGCAACACCCCAGCCACACTCTGTCGGATTTTTTCGACACTTGCCCCATTCGGCCTCGAAAGAACCTCGCAGATCCCGATCCGGCTCTCCAGATCTGTCGATCCAACGCAGGTTGTGCAGCGATCGTCCCGGGGAGGTATGCTCGACACCCTCGCAGGGCGTTCGCCCTTTGCAAGGACTCTGCCGAGGCGTCGGACATGCTCGCTGACCCGCACATCCAGGCAGCCGTCTCCCGACTCAACAGCGGGCTGTTCATCGTCAGCTCGATTTACGACGGCGAGCGCTCGGGCGTGATCGTCCGGTCGGTGCAGGTGTGCGCCGACGAGCCTGTCCTGCTGAGCGTCGCGCTGCGGAAGGGGCACTCGATCGAGCCCTTGATCCGCGACAGCCGCGCGTTCGCCGTCTGCCAGCTTGCCGAAGACGACCGCCTCGCCCGACGCGTCTTCTCGCAGGAAAACGACACCGACCCCGAGAACCGCACCGACCCGTTCGACGCCCTGCCGACGAGGACGCTGAAGACCGGCTCGCCGGTGCTGCGCAAGAGCCCGATCGCCCTCGACTGCGAGGTCGTGCGACACTACGACCTCGAGGCCGACTGCGAGCTCTTCATCGGTCTGGTCGTCGACGCATGCACGCTCGATCTTCAGCGCTGATCCGGCCGCGCAGCCACGATCAGGACCAGGGCCGAAGCTTGCGCGTCTCGCCCGACTCGATCAGCGCCAGCATCTCCTGCTCCATGCGATCATCGAAGCGGGCTTCGTTGAACCGCTCGGCGTTCTGGCGGCACGCCTCGCCCGGCGCCGGGCATCTCGCCGCGGCCTGCGCGATCGACTCGGCGTTCGGTTCATCGAAGAACGCGCCGGTCTCGCCCTCGATCACGGTGTCGAGCGCGCCGCCGGCCCGCCTGGCGACCACCGGCGTCCCGCACGCCTGCGCCTCAACGGGGATGATCCCGAAGTCCTCGATCTGCGGGAAGATCAGCAGGCGGGCGCTGCGGTACAGACGCCGCAGCTCTTCGTCATCGACGCGCCCTCGCCACTCGACACGATCGGAAGCGTCGAGCGATGCTCGCAGTGACGCGGCCTCGCTCCCATCCCCCACCACGACCAGCCTCGCCCCGGCCCGCTTTGCACCCACGATCGCCAGGTCAAGCCGCTTGTAAGGCTCGATCGCGCCCACAAAGAGCCAGAAATCCTCGCGCTCCACGCCGGAGTCCGGCGTGAAGTGGTCCGTCCGCGCCGGCGGGTGCAAGACCTCCGCCTCGCGCTGGTACACGCGCTCGATCTCCGAGGCGATGTGCGTGCTGTTGGCGAGAAACTTCGTCACACGCGACGCCGTCCGCCGGTCCCACCGCCGCAAGGCGGGCCCGGCGAGCCCGAGCCCGGCGCGACGGAGCACCGAGCCCTCGGCGTACTCGGCCCCCTGCGACCAGAGATAACGCGCCGGTGAGTGGCAGTAGCACAGATGCGCCACACCCGGCGGCGCACGCAGCGCCTTGATCGCGGCAGAGTGCGTCGAGACTAACAGATCGATCGGCGCCTCGCGCAGGTGGTGATGACGCACCGCGGCGCTGAGCGACCGGACCATCATCGGGTAGACGGGCAGCAGCCACCGCCTCGCCCGGTTCACTCTCTGGCTCGTTCCCAGGGGTGCGACGATCTTGCGACGGCCGTCGATCGCGTCAGAGAGCGGGCGCCCGTCGTCGAACATCGTGTAGATCGCAGTGACCTCCCCCACGCGCGACGCGACGCGGCAGACCCGGTCGAGCACCCGCTCGCCCCCTCGCATCCCCACGAGCCAGTCGTGGGCGATCGCGATCCGCGGGTGTCCGCCGCTGGGCACGATCTCATCCGGAATACTCCCGCCGCTCTGGTCGCTCACGGTGGCAAGGATAGAGCGATGCCAGAAACAGACGCACCCCCGCCCCGCCCGTGGCCCGCAAACCGCCTCGGGCTGGACTATCGAGCCGAAGCCTCGAGGCTCGGTCCGCCCCCCAAACCCATCATCGATGTCCACACGCACATCAACGGCGAGCGGGCCGCGAGCGTCTACGCCGAAGTCTGCGACCACTTCGGCGTCGCGCTCACCTACTCGCAGTCGCAACGCGAGCAGGCCCTGGGCGTCTCCCGTGTTCTGGGCGATCGCGTCCGGTTCATCGCTATCCCCGACTACATGGCCGAGGACCGGGGCCGCGCGTTCAGGGATGGGTTTCTCGACAACATCCGCTGGTTCCACGGGGAGCTGGGGGCGAGGGTGGTCAAGTTTTGGCACGCGCCGCGCTGGTACGACCTCGTCGACCCCGACCGCGACGCGGACCTCTTCGCCTACGACAGCGAGTGGCGACGGAAGGCCCTCGACCTCGCCCACGAGCTGGGCATGATGGTGATGACCCACATCGCCGACCCGGACACTTGGTTCCAGATCCGCTACTCCGACGCGGCCAAGTACGGGCTGAAGGCCGCGCAGTACGACCCGTTCAAGAGGATGCTGAAGGTCTACCCCGAAACGCCCTGGATCGCGGCCCACATGGGGGGCTGGCCCGAAAACCTCGACTTTCTCGACGAACTCCTCGGCGAACACCCCAACCTGCACTTGGACACCAGCGCGACCAAGTGGATGGTGCGCGAGCTCTCACGCCACGACGCCGACCGCTTCGCCTCGTTCATGAAGCGATGGCGCGGACGCATTCTCTTCGGCTCAGACATCGTGACGCTCGACGACCACCTCGAAAAGAGCGACGAGGAAAACAAGAGGTTCGGCGCGCAGCAGGCCGCGACCGAGTCCGAAGCCTTCGACCTCTACGCCAGCCGCTACTGGGCCCTGCGCGCGATGTTCGAGACCGATTACGAGGGCGAGTCACCGATCGCCGACCCCGACCTGCACATGGTCGACCCCGAGGGCCACACGCCGATGGACGCCCCGAAACTCGTCGGGCGCTCGCTGGACAAAGAGTTGTTGAAAACGCTCTACCACGACGCCTGCCGCGATGTGGTAATCAGATGGGAAGCGAAGCAAGGGCTCCCCAAGCCAATTCTCTAATTCTCCCCGTCTCTCTCCCTCAATCCCTCCACCGAATCTCCGCGATCAAACCGAGATGGTCCGACCCGAAATCCCCCGTCCGCTCGATGAAAGTGCAGACGAGTTCTTCGCTCACGAGCACATGATCGATCCGCAGACCGACGAAGTCCCGCATCGGGAAATCGGTTCGCCATGTGACGCCCCGCCCGCGACCGGCCATCGACCACGCGTTGCGCAGGCCCGCACGCCGGAAGGCAGCCAACCGAGGGCCCCGCGGCGTTGTGTTGAAATCGCCCATCATGATGATCGGGTTCGGGTCCAGCTCGATCGATCGCAGCAGCTCGCGCGTCAACGGGCGGGCGATCCGAGCCTGCTGCGTGTACAGCACATCGTGCGGCAGGTGCACCGAATACACCGAAACCAGCCGCCCGTCGAACTCGATCACGCCGCGCACCACCCGCCCGTCATCGTCGCCGACGCCCATCGGGACAGGGGCGGGCGCCTCGACGAATGGCGTGTGGTGATAAAGGCGGACGCCGTAGCGGGGGGCGTTGGACCGGTGGCGGAGTGACGGGCCCTTGTGCGGCCAGCGGCCTGAGAGCCTCGCCGGCCCCTCACGGTTCCAGTGCCCGCTGTGCTCCTGGAGCGCCAGCAGATCCGGCTCGGCGTCGTGCATGATGCCCGGGAGTGTCGCCCAGTCTGGGTTGCGTGTGTGCAGGTTGGCGACGCCGACGCGGAGGGTCGGCCCGTCGGCGCTCGGCGCGGGCCAGGGCACAAAGTGCCACAGCGTGGGCGCGAGCAGCCAGAGCACAAGCAGCGCCGACGCGACGGCCTGGAGCCGGAAGCGGAACGCCGCGAGCACCACCGCCAGCGCAAGCGTCATCAGCCCGAGGTGCCAATCGGCCGAGCGGATGAGGATCAGCCCGCGCTCAACGAGATCCGTCGGGCCGGAACGGTCCTCGAAGCGGAAGGGCCAGAACCAGGCGGCTGCGACGCCAGCCGCAGCGCCGAGGACAATCGCCCACGCCAACCACCCGGCGAGCCGCCGGATCGGCCCGGGCCTGCGGCCTCGGGGCCGACGATCGCGGTCGTCACCGCGCGCCCCGTTGTCGGGGCGCGGGCGACTTGCCGCTGGTGGTTGGTCCGGCGATGCTCCGCTCACGGAGCATCAGTATCGGCGGACAACACCCTTGACGATGCCCTGGATCTGGCAGAACTTGACCCGGATGGGCTCGAAGTCGGGGTTGGCCGGCTGCAGGCGGATGTGGTCCGCCTCCTTGAAGAAGGTCTTGAGGGTCGTCGAGCCGTCGGGGAGCAGAGCCACGACGCGGTCGCCGTTGTCGGCCACCTGGGTGCGCTCGATCAGGACATAGTCGCCGTCGAGGATGCCCTCGTCGCGCATCGACTCGCCCTCGACACGCAGCGCGAAGGTCGAGTGCGCTTTCTCGGGCGTCGCGCCGAGCAGGTCGCCCAGGTCGATCTCGTCGGTGTCCTCGACCTTCTCGATCGGGTTGCCCGCGGCGATGCGGCCGACCAGCGGGAAGCGGAGCGGACGGCTCTCGTCGGGCACCGACATCCCGTCAGCGATCGACAAAGAGCGCGCCTTGTTGGGCTCGCGGACGAGCGCGCCTTTTTTGATCAGCGCCTCGACATGCTCGAACACGGTGACCTTGCTCACACCGATCTCGTCGGCGAGCTCCTGCATGGTCGGGGAATAACCATGCCGAACCCGCCAGTCCCGGATGAGCTTCAGGATCCGCAGCTGTTTGGGCGTCAGATTCATGTCTGCGTCCTTCCAGAATGTTTTCAGCCCCCGCCGTGACAGGGCGACACGCCCGCACGCCAGAGACCACCACCGGACCAACTCGCACCGCGCCACCAGACGCGGAGGATTCACTTCTCCCGCCGGCCGCGAGGCCGACGCTCGGGACCGAGGCCCGCCCGAATAGAGAGCGGAGCTGCGACCCCTGCGCCTCGATCAGGCCGATCACACACGCGATCGCGCCGACCAAAGACGCCCCGTCCGATTCCTCTCGTCCCCCGATTCCTCGCCCCCCGACTTCGTCTCGCCCCACACCGCCCGGCATGAACTCGCCGGGTTCGGCCAGCCGCAGGGCCGGCACGAGGGCGGCCATCCGCCCGAACCATCCGAACACGAGCCCCAGCAGGCCCGCGCCATTCGGCGACCCGCACCCCGCTCCTGCGGGGCGTCCGTCCTCCTCGAGGGCGTAGGCGTCGAGGAAGTCGCCGCCCGGGCCGAGCATCACCAGAGGCAGCTCCGAGAGCGACATGGATGCCGCCCGATTCACATCCGCCCCGCCGACCGTCGTCCGGACCGCCTTCATGGCTCGGTCCTTTCCGAATCGCGGCCCGAGCCCGGCGCTAGTCGCCTCGAGCCCCGTCTGCCGCCGAGCGCCGGATGGGATGGGCCTCTGCCCGAGGCGTCCGATCCGGAGAGCCCGTGTTGTCCGGCCCGCGCAGGCGTCCGCCCGTGCCGCCGCTTTCGCTTCGCCCCGGGAACTCCGCCCGGAACCGCGTGCCCGGCACCGGCCGGGCTGAGGCAAACGCCCCATGGCAAAGACTCGCTACCCCCCACAAATGCAGGGAAGAACAAGCCTTGCGGCGTGTGATCCACGCCCTGAAAATCGCCCGGCCGACCGCCGCCGGATGGGCACCGATTTGGTCGGGTATGGCGAGCCGCCTTACCCGAGTCGCGCTCTGGCCGACCGTGGAACATCCGAACGGCCGAGAGCGTGTTTGCCCCAAGATAGCCTATCAAGGCTCGTACATCAAGGGGTCCATTCGGGATTCTATCAAGGATTCCCTTGAATGTGTCCACAGATCTGTGGATTTTTGCGTTCGGGGGTCGATTCCGGACCAACGCCCGCCCCGGGCGAGTCAAAACCCGGATGCAACCCGCCCAAAGCGACCGGCAACACGCCGAACCCGACCTCGGATCTCCAGGGCGGTCATCGCGGCCCTGAGCTCGGCGATCCCGAGCCCTGTCGATTGCGCGATCTCGTCGAGTGTCAAGGGTTCGTCAAGAGCGCCCAGGATCGCCGACGCGATCGGTTCGTCGCCGATCGGCGCTGGCGGCGCCGCGGCGGTCGTCTTCCTTCCACCATCCCCCGCGCCGGGCGCAAACAGCGACGCCGGCTGCGTGTACAGCGGCGCGTGGTTTCCTTCGTGCAGGTGCAGCGCGGGGCGTTCAAGCAGTTCGAGCACATCCCGAGGCTCGGTGACCAAGTGCGCCCCGCCCGCCTTGAGCAGGCGGTGCGTGCCGGCGCTGGCGGGGCTGTCGACCCGCCCGGGGATCGCCATGACCTCGCGCCCGTGCTCCTCCGCCGCGAGGCGCGCGGTGATCAGGGCACCGGACCGCTCGCTCGCCTCGATCACCAGCACGCCCAGGGAGAGCCCGGAGATGATGCGGTTCCGCGCCGGGAAGTTCTCGGACGCCGGCTTGGTGCGCAGCGGGAGCTCGCTGACGACCGC
>SLFH01000290.1 GCA_007124345.1 Phycisphaerales bacterium
CAGAACCTCATCCATGCATGCCATTCCAGTTCTGGCTTCTCCGATCACCGCACGATAGCGCAAACGGTGACCATATCGAGAGCATGCCAGAAACCTCACGCGCGTGCAAGTCGGTTCGGGGGAGTTCTATCTGCTTTTGTGAGGAAATCGCTGAAAAGCGAGATTAGCGTTGTTCTGCAGAAGACGGCACCTAGCCGACGCCACATACGAACGCAGCAACCTTACCGCAGATAGCCCCAGTCGGTTTCCAGCAAACCCACGATCTCCCGATGGGTTTGCACAATCGGGCAGAGGGCGGCGCAAATGCCGGCGTCAATCACCCCGACCCCCCTGATGGCGGACATGATTGAGTACGCACCCGAGGGCATCAACAAGGCCGACACCGCCGGTGAGGACCGCGACGACCGAGCCGGGGTGTTTCGATGCGGCGTTCATGGGCCAGATCCCCCGGTCAGTGTGCGCCTCTGAAACACCCGCCAATCGAACGACGCGATGAGAGCGGCGATGACCTCGTGCGTCGGAACGAGCTCGCCGGTGCGCCGCGCGTGCTCGATGATCTGGTGATTGAGCTGGCCGACTTCGCTCGGGCGTCCGCCTCGGATGTCACCGACCATGCTCGGGGTGTGCGGCCGGGCCTTGTTGAGAATGGCCCACATGCGATCGGCAATGCTCGTGCCGAGGTCGATGCCCTCCGCCCGGGCGACGCTGAGCCCCTCATCGATCAACCGGGCGACGATGTCGCGGGCGGGTGAGTCGAGTACCTCCCCGACTGAACTGTCGGTGAGTGCCGCGATCGGGTTCATCGCGGCGTTGAGCACACCCTTCGTCCACACGAAAGGCTCGATGTTCTCGACCGGTTCGGTCGGAAGGCCGCAGTCGCTGAGCAGGCCGGCCAGCCGCGACGCGAAGCCTGCGTGGGTCGCGTCGGGACCTCCGATGAAGTGCGGCGGGCCGTGGAGCATCACGCTCGCGGCGTTGTCGTCGGTCTGCGTGGCGCCGTAGTTCAACACCATGCGCAGAACCCTGGGCTCGCTCAAACGGAGCATGAGGTCGCGACCCGGCTCGATCCCGTTCTGGAAACTGATCACGAAGGGGTGCTCATCGGCCGGGAGGGCGTCGAGCACGGGGCGGAGGCCGTCGGCGACGCGGTCGATCGCTGTTGTCTTGGTGGCCACGAAGATCGCCGTCAGCGGCATGGCGTCCGCGAGCGCCGCGATCGACGGGACCACCTCCGGGTGGGCGGTCGCCTCAATCAGCCCATGCACGGAGACACCGTCGCTCGCGATGCGCTCGGCTTTCCCGGGATCCCGCACCACGATGGTCACCTCGGCGGCGCGGCCGAGCATGGCGGCCAGGCTCAGCCCCATCGCGCCGGCGCCGATGACGGCGAACCTCGGTGGATCCTCTCTCGAGCGGCTGCGTGTGGTCATGGTCTTGTCACCCTTGCGATGCGGGGGCTCGGTCCGGCGGCGCGACGTTGTCGTCGGCGTATGGACAAAGCCTTTCCTGTTTGCAATCCGACATCAGGATGACCAGCGCCCTTTCGGCCCCGCGGAGGACCCGATGGATCGCCTCGATGCGCCCGCCTTGCATCCGGTCAGGCCAACTCATTGCCGATCCTTTCGGTTGGTCCAAGGACCACTCTGCCGGGGACGGCGATCTGGAATCTCGCCTGGAAGAACCGGAGGTGCTCGGGCTCGTAAACCATCTCCAGGCCTTGGATCTGCTCGGGGTGCTGATGGAGTTCGATCACCGATTCTGCGACGACATCCATGTGCGCCTGGGTGTAGACGCGTCTGGGGATGGTCAAGCGGATCAGTTCGAGCGACGGGAAGAGGTTCTCGCCCGTCTCCGGGTCGCGTCCGGCGGAGACCCCGCCTCGCTCCATCGAGCGGACGCCCGAATCGACATACAACGCCGCGGCGAGCGATTGGGCGGGAAAGTGTTCACGCGGGATATTCGGCAGGAAGCGTGCCGCGTCGACGAAAATGCCGTGCCCTCCGATCGGCAGCACCATCGGGACACCGGCGTCCAGCAGCCGACGCCCGAGGTACTCGACTTGTCCGACGCGGGCGCGGATGTGGTCCTCCTCGACCGATTCGGCGATACCGATGGCCATCGCCTCCATGTCGCGACCTGCGAGCCCGCCGTAGGTGTGCAGGCCCTCGTAGACGACGACCATGTTCCGGGCACGCTCGGCCAGCGCGTCGTTGTTGACCGCGAGGAATCCGCCGATGTTCACCAGCGAGTCCTTCTTAGCCGACATCGTGCAGCCGTCGGCGTGCGAGCAGATCTCCAGCAGGATCGACTTGATGCTCCGATCCTCAAACCCCGGCTCGCGCAGCTTGATGAACCACGCGTTCTCGATCGCCCGCGTCGCGTCGAGGAAGACGGGGATGCCGTGCTCGTGGCACAGTTCGCACACGGCGCGGATGTTCTCCATCGAGCACGGCTGCCCTCCGGCCATGTTCACATTCGTTTCAAGAGAGAGGTAGGGGATGCGACCGGACCCGACTCTCTCGATGAGGTGCCGCATCTTGTCCAGATCGACATTGCCCTTGAAGGGGTGTCTGCTCGCGGGGTTGTGGGCCTCGTCGATGATGACATCGACGAAGGTGCCGCCCGCCGCCTCCTGGTGGTGACGCGTGGTGGTGAAGTACATGTTTCCCGGCACGAAGTCGCCCGGCTTGATGCACAGCTGCGAGAGCAGGTGCTCCGCGCCGCGGCCCTGATGGGTCGGGATAAGGTGCTTGTAGCCGTAGTGCTCGCGCACGGCCTCCTCGAGCCGGTAGTAGTTCCGCGAGCCGGCGTAAGCCTCGTCGCCCAGCATCATCCCCGCCCACTGCCGATCGCTCATCGCGCTCGTGCCCGAGTCGGTCAACAAGTCGATGTAGACATCCTCGCTGC
>SLFH01000352.1 GCA_007124345.1 Phycisphaerales bacterium
CGACGGGTTCTCCTTTGTTCAGGCGGATGAATGACATCACGCTGGCGGCGGGGCCGCGGGTCGCGGCATTCGCCGCCGCCTCGCTGATCCTGCTGATCGCGGGGTTCGTGTTCGTCGGCTCCCTGCCGGCGCTCCGGAACATCGGGGCGTTCAGGATGGCGACCGACGGGGCGTGGCTGCCGACGCACGACGCCTCGGGCTCGTTCTCGCTGGCGCCGGCGGTTGTGGGGAGCCTGGCGGTCACGCTCGGGGCGGTGCTGATCGCCGCGCCGGCGGGTGTGCTCGCGGCGGTGTGCGCCCGATGCTTTTCGCCGCGGGGCGTGCGGCGCGGATTCTGGTTGCTCATCGGCGTCATGGCCGGGCTGCCCTCGGTCGTGCTCGGGCTCTGGGGCCTGACGGTGCTGGCGCCGATCGTGGCGAGCGTCCGCCCCCCGGGCCCGAGCCTGCTGGCGGCCTCGATCGTGCTCGCCCTGATGATCGTGCCGACGGTCGCCATCGCGACGGGGGCCGCGCTCGGCGCGGCGCCGGACTCGACACTCAACGCGGCGCGGGGTTGCGGGCTCTCGGGGCTTGCGACCTTCCGCCTCGCCTTGTGGCCGATCGCCAAGGCGGGCGCGATCGTGGGCGTTCTCCTGGGCACGATGCGCGCAGTCGGGGAGACGATGGTCGTCGTGATGGTCTCGGGCAATGTGCCGGGCTTTCCGAGCTCGGTCTTCGATCCTGTCAGGACACTGACGGCCAACATCGCGCTGGAGATGGGCTACGCGATGGGCGATCACCGCTCGGCGCTCTTCGCCAGCGGCCTCCTGCTGACAGGCGTGGTGCTCGTGCTGGTGCTGATCTCGCGCCGGATCGGAGGGGCCGCCCATGCCTGAGTTCACGCTGAACGCAAAGACACGCGACCACGGCGATCTGTTCGCCGGGCTGTTCGTCGCGGCGTGCTGGGTCGCGATGGCGGTCGTGTCGGGCGCGGGGCTCTGGGTCCTCGGCGACCTGCTCTACCGCGGGATGGGGAGCCTGACGCCGGGGTTTGTGTTTGGAAGTCCCTCCGACGCGGGTCGGTCCGGCGGTGTGCGGCCGATGATCGTTTCGACCGGGTTGGCGATGGCGGTCTGCGTGTCGATCGTCGCGCCGGCCGGCCTGTTGGCGTCGGTCTGGCTCTCGGAGTTTTCTTTCGAGCGCGGGCGGGTCGGGAGCGCCGTTCGTGTGAGCCTCGATGTGCTCGCGGGCGTGCCCTCGATCGTGTTCGGGCTTTTCGGGTACGCGTTCTTCTGCGTGACCCTCGGGCTGGGACCGTCGGTGCTCGCCGGGGGACTCACGCTGGCGTGCATGGTGCTGCCGCTGATGATCCGCCTCTCGGAGCAGTCGCTCCGATCGGTCCCCGTCTCGGTGCGTCAGGCGGCCGACGGCCTGGCCTTGAGCCGCTGGGCGACGCTCCGGCGCGCCGTGCTCCCGGTCGCGATGCCGGGCCTGATCTCCGCGACGATGCTCTCGCTGGCGCGGGCGCTCAGCGAGACGGCGGCGCTCCTCTTCACCGCCGGGTATGTGATGCGGACGCCCGTATCGCTCGGCGATCCCGGACGCGTGCTCTCGGTGCACATCTACGACCTCGCGATGAATGTCCCCGGCGGCGACGCGAACGCCTACGCCTCGGCGCTGGTGCTTGTTGCGGCCCTGCTGCTGGTCGCCGCGGGCGGCGCCGCGCTGGCCGGCCGGCGCGCCGACTTCAGAAGGGGGCTCTGAGATGAACCGTGACACGGCGCCGATCCCCGCGACAGAGAGGCCCGGGCTGATCCCCTGGCCGCCGATGGAACGGATCCCCGCGTGCTGCACGCCCGAGACGCACATCGAGATCGAGGGTCTGGAAGTCTCTTACGCCGGCGTCCCGGCGGTGCGCATCGGCTCGATGCCGATCTATCGAGGCTGCGTCACGGCGATCGTCGGCCCGTCGGGCTGCGGCAAGTCGAGCTTCCTCGCGTCGATCAACCGTTTGACAGAGAGTGTGCCGGCGTGCCGCGTTTCCGGGTCGATCCGGATCGACGGGGCCGAAACGGGCGCCGGTCGGCTGCGGACGCTTCGCCGCCGGGTGGGCATGATCTTCCAACGCCCGAACCCGCTCCCGATCTCGATCGCCGCGAACATCGAAGCGCCGCTGAAAGACCACGGCGTGCGTCCGAAGGCGGAGCGGAGGCGTCGCGCCGAGCAAGCCCTCCGCAGCGTGGGGCTCTGGGACGAGGTCGCCGAACGCCTGCACAAGCCGGCGCTCTCGCTCTCGGGCGGACAGCAGCAGCGGCTCTGTCTCGCCCGCTGCCTGGCGCTGCAGCCGCAAGTCGTGCTGCTGGACGAGCCGTGCAGCGCCCTGGACCCGATGGCGACCGAGGTGGTCGAGCGGGCGGTGGCGGGGCTCCGGGGCCGCTACACCACGGTCATCGTCACGCACAACCTGGCGCAGGCCCGGCGGATCGCGGACTTCACGGCGGTCTTCTGGCAGCTCGGGCGGGGCAGAGTCGACAGCCTCGTCGAATTCGGGCCGACACGCCGGGTCTTCGAGCGACCGGCCGAAGAACTCACTTCCATGTATATCGCGGGAACACAGGGATGAGATGTCCGCGACAGATAGCAGGTGCAACATGACCGAGAGCGTGACGCTGACCGTCCGAGGAACAAACAGATTCGATCGCGCCGTCGAGGCCGCTTCCGGCGCCCGCCTTCGCGCCGCTTCGCTGCGCGTGATTCAGGTGAACATCGGCCTGAAGTGCAACCTTGCCTGCCGCCACTGCCATGTCGAGTCCGGGCCCAAACGCACCGAGGCGATGACCCGGGAGACGCTCGAACTGATCCTGAAAGCGGCCGAGGCTTCGGAGGCCGAGACGATCGACATCACCGGCGGCGCCCCGGAGATGCAC
>SLFH01000143.1 GCA_007124345.1 Phycisphaerales bacterium
AGGAGCTCGCGGTACCACATCTCCGCGTCGGCGGGGTCCTGGCGGATCTCCGCGAGGCTGGCGAGGACGAGCATCGGGCCCGGGCGGCCGGGGGCGGCGGCGTTGTTGCGCCGGGCGAGGGTCTCGGCGGCCTCGATGTCGGCCGCGTCGCTGCTGGCGATGGCGGTCTCGTACGCGTAGCCCATGATGGGGCCGAGCTTGTCGGAGTCTTCGCCGACAAAGCCGATCAGGCGTGTGAGCCATGTGCGTCGGGCTTCGGCCCTGACGGGGTCGATGGCCTCGCCGATGCCGACGGCGACGGGGAACCAGTCGCTGTCACGCTCGACGCGGGGCCAGATGATGGCGCCTGCGGCCTGGAGGTCGCCGGTGGCGGCCAGAGCGGAGGCGTAGACGCCGAGGGCTTCGGGATTGTTGCTCTGACGGATCTGCTCTGCGTAGGGGGTCAGGCGGTCCAGGGCGTTCCGCCCGGCGCCGCGCTGCAGGTCGAGGACGGAGGAGAAGACGGCGATCTCGAAGGCGTTGCCCCCCCGGCGCTGCCAGCGGTCGGCGGCGGCGAGGGCCTCTTCGCCCCGGCCGGTGGCTCTTGCGTAACGGGCGAGGTCGCGGGAGGGGCGGAAGTCGTAGGGCATCCAGCGTTCGGCCTCTCGAGCGAGCTCGATGGCCTCATCGAAGCGGCCAGCCTCGGCAAGGGCCTCGAAGAGGATGCGCCAAGCGGCGTAGAAGCGCTGGTTCTGGCGGGCGAAGCCGCGGAGATCGGCGATGAACGAGTCGAGCCCCGCGGAACGTCCGACGGCCTCGGCCGCGAGGCGCGTGAGGCCTTCGGACTCGGCCGTGCCCTCGCCCCCGACGAAGAGGGGCGACGCAACGGCGAGACGTGCGAGGTTCGCGACGCTCGGCTCAGCGGTCTCCGCTCCCCGCAGGATGGTGATGATTCGGCGGATCTCGGCGTGATCGGGGTGGCGTTCGGCGGCTCGATCGGCGTGGCTCAGGGCTTCGCCGAAACGGGTCGCCGCGACATTGGTGCGGATCAGCAGGAGCCACGCCTGGGTGCTGTCGGGCTCTCGCTTGGTGACATCCGCGGCGAGTTCGGCGGCCTCGGCGAAGCGGCCGCCGCTGGCGAGGAAGCGGACGCGGGCGAGTTCGCCGGTCTCGCCTTCGATTGTCTCCATGAGCGCGAGTGCGTCGCTCTGGCGTCCGCTCTCAGAGAGCAAGCGGGCGACGAGCGGGATAAGGGATTGGTCGATCTGCCCCTCGCGTTGGATCGCGTCGACGGTGTTGAGCACGCCCTGGGTGTCGCCGACACGGGCTTGGGCGAGTGCGAGGCCGATCATGTCTGCGGGTTCGCCCGAGCGGGCGAGGCGTCGGCGGTCCTGGAGGGCCTCCTGGAGCATGCCTCGGCTCTCGTAGATCTCCGCCCGCCTCGAGAGGAATCGTCTGTCGGCGCGCGAGACTTCGCTGAGCAGGACGAGCTCGCGGTCGGCCTCTTCCAGCCGCCCGGCCCGGAGCAGCAGCTCGATGAGCGTGATGCGTGCTTCGCCCGGCGCACCCGCGGTGACGGCGTTGCGGACCGTATTGATTGCGGCGTCGGTGTTGCCGGCCCGCTCGTGCGCTTCGGCGGTCAGCGCGAGCGCTCGTGTGTTGGCGGGGTCGCTGCGGAGGACCGACGAGAGCGAAAGAATGATCTGGTTGAGGTCGCTGGCGGAGGGCGAGGCGGAAAGCCTGCGGCGTGCGTCGAAGATCCGCCATGTGACTGCGCCCTCGCCCGAGGCGTCACGCAGACGCTGGATCATCGGCTCGGTGCGGGCCGGCTCCGACCAGACCGACGCGGACTCGAGGGCCTGGAGGATGACCGCCGGCTCGTTCTGGCGGCGGTCCGCCAACTCGTACCAGTACTGCGCCGCCCTGGGATCGCCGACCTGATCGAGGAACGCGCCCAGCGAGATCTCGATGTCGATCCGCGAACGCCCCTCGGCCTGTTCCAGCGCGGAGCGGAGCATGGTCTCGCCCTGCTCGACGCGGCCGAAGGCGGCCTCGGTCAACGCGGCCCGCAGCAGCGACCGGGCGTCGCCCGGGGCACGCTCGATGGCCTCGGCGGAGAGCCGCTGGGCGAGCCCGTCATCGATCGGGCCGACTCTGCGCGCGACCGCGAGCAGCACGCCCGCCTCGGCGTTGATCTCCAGCAACCGGCGCGCGAAGCCGACCGCCTCTTCGTACTGCCCGTCGAGGACCATGGCGCGGGCGAGCCAGCCGATGAGCACCGGGTTGTCGGGATTGGTTTCCAGGAGGGCTCTGAGCGAATCGATGGTGCTCTCGGCGTCGTCGAGCCCCGCCGCGGATCGCTCGGCGTCTGTGATGCGGGCCTCGTAGAGCATGGCCACACCCGAGGGCCACGAGTCCGGGTCGGGGTCGATCGCGATGGCGTTGACGCCTTCCCTGAACTCGCCGCGGTCAAGGTGGATAGAGGCGAGCAGGCCGCGGGCCCTGCGCCATTCGGGCAGTTCGGCGATCTGCTGGAGTGTTCGGATGGCGGCGGACTGTTCGCCGAGCATGGCCTCTGCGCGGGCCCGGAGGAGTGTCGCCAGAGCGCGCTTCTCGCCCTGGGGCTCGACGGTAGCGAGCGTTCTCCTGGCCTCCGTCGGCCGCCCGTCGACGAGCTGCTCGGCGGCCAGCACCAGGGCCTTCCACTCGCGGGCCGTCTGGCCGGTGGCGTCCTGCAGCACGGCTTTGGCTCGCGGGAAACGGTCGGCCGGCGCGTCGCCCGAGGCGGTCATGAAGGCCGCCCAGCCGAGCGCATCGATCGGCGCGTTCTCGGGGCCGTCGGCCAGAAGAGCGTCGAGGCGGCGTGCGGCCTGCTCGTTGTCGATCAGCCCCCAGGCGCGAACGACGCCAAAGAGGGCGATGTCCTTCGGGTCTTTGAGGGATTCGACGGCGCTGTCGATCACGGCCTCGGCGTAGCGGAGTCGGCTCTGGCCGTCGGCGGGCCTGTAGCGAGCGAGCCGGTCGTGCAGGCGGATGAGCCCGCGGACCTGCTCGTCGGTCTCGAACTCGGCGGGGTTGACGCTGTCGACCTGCGCGACGGCCTCCTCGAAGCGTCCCGCGGACTGCATGCGGCTGGCGTCGATGAGCACGAGCTCTGGCTTGCCCTCGAACTGCTCGCGGAGCGAGGCGAAGTAGGCCTCCAGCTCGGGCTCGGGGGCGTCGGAGGCGCTCATCGCCACCAGCACACGCAGGCGGGGCTGGAACTCTTCTGGGAACTGCTGCGCGAACGCCTGAGCCGCTTCGAGCGCTTCTCGCGGGCGGCCCGCTGCGGTCAGCCCGTCGACCAGAAACTCGTGCGCCTGGCGGTGGGTCGGGTCGCGCCGGACGGTCTCGCGTGCGGCATCGATGAGCTCGGTGACCATGCCCGACTCGGCGAAGAGCTCGAGCTGGAGGGTTCTGGCCCGCATGTTCGACGGATCGAGCAGGACGGCCTCGCCGGCGAGCCGGGTTGCGAAGCGGATGTGGCCCGCGTTCGGCTGCGGGACGCGCCGTCGTGCCTCGGCCAGGGCGATCAGCGCGTCGACATCCTCGCGGTTCTGAGCGATGTATCTGCTCAGGAGGGGGAGGGCCCGCTCGTACTCGTTTGCCTCGTAGAGGCGCATGCCCTCGGCGCCCGCGTCGAGCGCCTGCTGTGACTTGCGTGCGTTCTGGACCGTGTAAGCGGCAAAGCCGGCGGCGCCGACAACGCCGACGCCTGCGAGCAGGGCGGCGAGCTTGATCTTGGCGGACTTTCTCATCTTTCCCGTTCCCCTCGCGCTGCGAGCGAGTCAATCTTTCTTGAGGATCTTGGCGAGGATCTGCCAGACGGTCTGCCAGATGATCCAGAGGTCGCGTCCCCACGACTGGTGCTGGACATACTCGAGGTCGTATCGGATCCATTCCTGGAAGTCGGTGAGCGGTTCGCGCGTGCGCCGGACCTGCCAGAGGCCGGTGATGCCCGGGCGGACGCTCAGGCGGGCCTCGCGCCACGCCGGGCAGAACTGGTTCTCGCTGTCGGGGCTGGGGCGCGGGCCCACAACGCTCATGTGCCCGGCGAGGACATTGAGGAACTGCGGCAGCTCGTCGATCTGCAGCTTGCGCATCACCTTGCCGACCTTCAGCACGCGCGGATCGTTCTCCATGAAGAACTGCGGGCCGTCGCAGACATTCTCGGCCATCAGCTTGGCCTTGAGCTCGTCCGCGTCGCGGCGCATGGTGCGGAACTTCAGGCAGGGGAAGCTCTTGCCTCCGAGCGTCTGGCGCCGGTGGGCGAAGAAGAAGGGCCGGCCGTCCTCGATCAGGATCGCCAGCATGAACAGCGGGTAGAACGGGACGGTGAAGACGAGCACCACGGCGCTGAAGACGATGTCGAACGCCCGCTTGCCGAATCGCCGGGCGCGACCGGCCTTGGCCAAATCGGGCAGGCGCCAGTGCGGGGCCTTGACGAGCGACCACTGGACCGGCGGCGGGTCGCCCGCGTCGTCTCGATCCGGCACGACCGCGGGTCCGACGAGCACCTCGCCCGGGCCGATGCGGGCTCCCGCGCCGATCCAGGCGTTGCCGATGACGCGGGCGTTCTCATCGATGTCGGCGGACTCGTGGGCCCAGACGCCGTCGGAGAACCGGTAGACCGAGGGGAGCACGGCCCGCTGGCGCGACCACCTTGGCAGGGTTCTCGCCAGCCAGCGATCGACGCCCTCGTCGTCCCGTCCGTCGAAGATCTCGCTCTCCATCGCGATCGGGGAGCCGGCCTTCTCGCGGTAGACGGCCCGGAGTTTCCGGAGCCCTTCGGACTCGGTCGGCGCGGTGCGCCAGATCTCGGCGATGCGAGGATCGGGGGTGACCCAGACGCGGGCGGTGCGGAGTGCGCGGGCGCGGTACTCGCGCCGGATCTCTTTGAGCCGGTCCCCACCGTTGCTGACGACGCGCTCGCGGTAGGACGACTCATCGGTCATCGTCAGGCGGAGGCGGACGAGGTCGGGGCTGTCCCAATGGAGGCGCTTGAGCACCTTGGCGATATCGAACCAGACGAGGGTGCCGGCGGGGAGCAGCAGGTAGAGAACCGGGCCGGACTGCTCCGGCTCGGGTTGTCCGTTGCGGACGACACGGACACCGGTCGAGGCCCAGACAAGGTCGTGAAGCTCGACCGGCTCGGCGCCCCAGAGCTTGCCGCGCACGCCGCGATGGCCCGATTCGGGCTCGCCGAAGGTCATGGAGACCGGGCGTGCGGGTGTGAGGGTCATCCGTCGTTCTCTGGTGCGACCAGCGAGGCGACTGCCGGCTGGTTCGGGCGTGACCTGCCGCCGACGCGGCTGCGGACGCCGTTGGACATGCTGCTGACGCTGCGTGTGATCTCGGTCTTGCGGGCGCGGTTGAAGACCAGGCCGATGAAGCGGGCTTCGAGGTGGCGGAGGCGTTCGACGGCGAGCTTGATGAGGCGTGCGTCCTTGCCCCTGGCGACGACGACGAGCACCGCGTCGCTGGCGCCGACGAGGGCGGAGGCCTCGAGGCTGCCGAGGATCGGACCAGTGTCGACGATGATCGTGTCGTACTGCTCACGCAGGCGTGCGATCGCCCGGCGGACGCGCGAGGGCGAGAAGTGGTCGGGGTCGGCGTCGAGGCCCGAGCCCGAGGCGAGCAGCCAGAGGTTGCGCGAGTCGTTCATCAGCATCGCCGACTCGAGCTCGCGGTCCTCGCGGACGAGTTCGGAGAAGCCCGGCCGGTCGAGCATGTCGCGCTCGGAGGTGAGCTGGCGCCCGATCAGGTCTGCGTCGACGAGCAGCGTGCGCCGGCCCGATGCCGCGAAGGAGCGGGCGAGGGCCTTGGCGGAGGTGGACTTGCCCTCCGCGGCGGTGGCGCTGGTGACGGTGTACACGCTGCACGCCGACTCGCCCCGCTCCCTGACTTCGAGGAGATTGCGGAGCATGTGGACGCTGGAGGCGGCCATCTCGCACAGGTCGGGGTCGGAGGGGTCGAACTCGGGGATCGCGCCCAGCACGCCGACCTCGGGATCGGGCTTGGGCAGGTCGCCGACGGAGCGGACGCGGGGCGAGAGGAAGCCGATCAGCCCGACGAGGGCGAAGCCAAGCCCGCCCCCGGCGCCGAGCCCGAAGACCGCCAGGGGCAGCCTGCGGTCCTTGGCGGGGACGAGGGGGATGTCGCCCTCCTGGTCGATCGAGATGCGCGCGATCTCGCGGTTGCCCCGCTCGACGCGGAGCTGCTCGAGCCTGCGCCGAGCGTCATCGAAGATGTCGTGGTGACGCTTCGCCTCTTCGCGGAGCTGCACGATGCGGAGCTGGACCTGCCCGAGCCTCCTGCGTTCCTCGACGGCGGCCTGGTGCTCACGCCGGAGCTTTTCGAGCTCGCCGACGATGCGCGGGACCTCCTGCTGGAGTTCCTCGACGCGCTCCTGCATACGGGCCCGGACGCCGGCGATGCGCCGGTCGAGATCGCGAAGCTCGCGGTGTCGCGGGCCGAAGTCGGTCGAGAGCTGCGTCCGCTGGCTGAGCAGCTCGGTCTCCTGCTGCTTGAGCGTGCGGAGCTGGTCGTCCATGTTGGCCAAGACGGTCGCTGGGATGCGGCCCGTCTCGGCGTCGATGTTGGTGGGGATGCCCATCGAGGCGAAGGAACGCTCCATCTCGAAGATGGTGCCGCTCAGCCGCTCGATCATCGCGTCCTGCTGCTGCAGGCGCCGGGTGAGATCGTCGGTGCCCTCTTCCTGGGCGAGCAGGCGGGCCCGCTCCTCGCGGGAGTCGCGTTCGCGCTGGTTGGCGTCGCGGATGTTGCGCAGCTCGCGCTCGCGCTGGGCGAACTCGGCCTGCGCGCCGTCGATGGCGATCCGCTCGTACGCGCGGAGCACCGCGTCGACCGCGGCCTTGGCCAGACGCGGGTCCTCGTCGCTCACGCTGACCATAATCACCGGCGAGCGACGCGGGGAACCGACTTCGAGCCGGTTCTGCAACCGGATGACGCCAGAGGGCGGGCGGGGCCAGCCCGCCTCGATCAGCTGCGAGTCGGCGGCGGCGACATCGCGGATTCTCGGCGAAGTTAGCAGCGCGACCTGCCCGGCGACAAAGCTGTCGAACGCGGGGATGCTGTCTGTGATCTCGGTCTGATAGAGCAAGGGCAGCCGGACCTGCTCGATGTTGATCCGGCCGGTGCTCTTGAACTCCGGCTGCATCGCGTTGTAGCCGGCGTAGGCGCCGCCGATGCCGAGGAGCAGCCCGAGCAGAATGGCCCAGTGCCACTTGCCGGAGAGCGCTCGGAGCACGATCTCGACGGGGTTGGGCGGCGGGGCCTGCTCGCCGTCGAGCATCATCGGCTGGGGCGCCGGGTACTGGTCACGCGTCGTCATGGCCGACTCCCTTGTTGACGCGCCGCATCACTGGCTCGCAGGTCTCGATGACCATGTCCCAGATTTTGCGGCGGGTTTCGGGATCCATCCCGGCGTCAGTGATGATCTGCAGCTGGGCGGCGCCCATGCGTGTGGTGTTTCTCGATCGTGTGGCCCGGTCGATGACCTGGCCCGAGCCCGTCAGAGCGTGCTCCTCGCCCGGGAGAATAAAAAAGCCCAGGATGTCGATCCGGCGCTGCTCGAAGTGTTCGGTCTCGCGCCGGAAGTGGTAGAAGCGGGCGTCGATCTCGCCGAGCGTGGAGGCGACGGGCATCGGCGTCCGGGCCTCTTCGATCCAGCCGTGGGCGGGGTAGCAGACGGGGGGGTAGTGCCCGTTCATGTCGCGGACATCCATGCAGTGCACGACGAGGAGGTCGAAGGACTTGCCGGTCGCCGGGTCGGTGAAGCGGCGCTGGAGGACGCGGTTGGGGCGGAGGATCTCCTGCGCCGCCGGGGCGACGGCGACATCGACACCGAGGTACGGGCCGATGCGGTAGGGCAGCTCGTCGACCCGCTCGGCGACCTCGGCGAAGTAGCGGTTGAGGCCTTCGGTGTTCATGCCCGCGCCACGGGTGACGAAGATCAACGCCGCCAGCACGAGGGCGGTGAGGATGATCGGCGCTGGGTTGTTGCGTGCCGGCTTCATGGTGAAGAGCTCTGTCTGGCGACGGGGTACGGGGTGATCGGGACCTCCAGCCAACGGAGCAGGCCGAGGAAACCCCAGAGGATGCCCAGGGCGACGAGCAGGACCGCCCAGCCGCTCAGGTCGTGGAAGAGGTCGGCGGTCTCGGTGTCGGCGTAGCCGTACATGAGCGTGGTCGGCACGAGACGGATGATGTTCACCAAGAGCGCGATCGCCGGGCTGAGGGCGAGGATGAGCACCCTGAGGCTGTTGCGCATCGGGACGGAGAAGGCGAAGGTGAACGCGATCAGGGCGAGGGCGGAGACCATGCGCATGCCGTTACATGCCTCGGCGATCGCGACCTCGTGCCCGTTGATGATCAAGAGGTTGCCTGTCCGCGCGATCGGCATGCCGAAGATGCCCAGACCGTACTCGGTGACCTTCGCCGAGATCTCCTGGAGGGGGATCGCGATCATCTGGCGGAAACGGCCCGGGACGGGCATCACAAAGAGCAACGCGATCAGCGCCGGCTTCATATCCCGGATCGGGCCCGTGCCGATGACGGTGACGATCGCCCCGACGACCAGCAGGATCGCGCCGAGATGGCGGAAGATATCGAAGGCTTGGGCGAAGCCCACAAACTCGAAGGCGACTCCAGCCGCGACAATCATCGGGCCGACGAAGCTGGGCGCAGGGCGCCAGGTCCGCAGGCGGCGCCGCCGCTGCCACACAAGCCAGATCGCGACCGGCACGGCGAGCAGGACATGGGAGTCCTCGTCGCGTGTGAGCCCTCGCCCGAAGATGTCCGCCCAGACCTGCCAGCCCGCAAGGATCGCCAAGAGCGTCATGGCGCCCAATAGGCCGAAGGTCAGTGGTGTCCATCGTCTTCCGCCCATTCCCGCTCTCACTCCGTATCTGCGCCGACGGGGATCCTCCGCCCCTTCGGCGCCGCGACCGTCTCGACGAGTTCATCACCCCCCGAGACGACCGCCCCGGGCATCACGATTGAACGAAGAACCACGGCCTCGGGTTCGATTCTCGCCCCGGGCATGACCACCGAATCCATCACCAATGCGTCTGAGGAGACCTCGGCGCGCTTCGCGACGACGCCCCGACGCCCCGCGCCGGGCATGAACGAGCCCGCGCCCCAGATCCGTGTCCGAGCGGGCCGACGAAGCCCGGACGCCTCGAACGAACCCCGAATAAAATGCTCTCGGGTCCGGAGCGAGATCGAGCCCTTGCCGGAAAGGTCGTGCACAATCGCCCGCATGCCGGCGCCGGAAACCTTCTGAAGCCACTGTTCCTTCAGGTCCAGGTAGCCCGCGTGCGGGATGAGCGCCAGCGACCGCTCGCTCGCGACATAGAGCCCCGCCGGCGAGCCGTCGGGGTTCCGCGCGATGGCGACATCGGCGCCGGACTTTTCGTGCGCTTCGAGCAAGGTGCCCAGATCATCGGTCAGATAGCGGGCCCCCTCCGCGATGACTACACGGGAGAGGCCAAGACCCTCAACCGCGTCGCGGACGGATCCGGCCGGCCCCCTGTATCCGGTGCGATCTTGAACGATCCGGACCCCCACCGCCCCCTCAGGTGAGGTCGGGGGCGCTCCGGCGCCTCCAAAGACACAGAGAATCTCCCGATCGATCCCCGCACGCACAGCCGAAGCGATCCAGTGATCCAGCACCGTCCCCGTTTCGGCGAGCCACAACGAGAGGACCGAACACCCGGCCGCCTGCACCAGCGGCGAGGGCACCAGGCTGCCGGCGAGCAGCACCACACCGATCGCGCCCCGGGAGGACGCCCGGTTATGGCCGTCTGCGTTCGGATCGCTCGGGGAGCGGTCCATCGGATCTGTGCCTCCCCCGCCCTCGTGAGGCGGGTCGCGGATCGGTCGAGCCGTCAACCTTTTTTACCGGACCAAGCGGCATGCCCCCCGCGCACCGGCCGGGCTGGCGCGAAGCAAGCGGGGTCATCGGCTCTCAACGGGTCTATGTCGGCGCGAACGACCTGCAACACAACTGTAAGGCCCGATATCGGACGGGCTCCATGTTCTACGCACGCCACGATGGAATCTCGGCGGATCAGCCCGCCTCGACCTCAAACGTCGGCTTCGAGCCCGAGCTCGGCCAAGGCCCGTTGGGCCGACCGCCACTTCGCCGTCCAGGTCTGGGACCGGACGCGGTCTCTGCCTGGGGAGGGGTCGCAGGTCCCGTCGATCGCCTGTTGGATCTGGGCCGCGAACTCGTCCGCGTCGGCCCCGACCCTGACGAGCCCCTCGTAGCGTTCAAGTTCAGGGAAGGGCGTGCTGACCACCGGGCGTCCGACGGCCAGGTACTCCTTGAGCTTCACCGGGTTGCACGCCCGGATCCAGTCGCTCTGGTTCCAGGGCATGATGAGCACATCGGCCGCGGCCATGTACGCCGGCACCTGCTCGTAATCGCGCTTGCCCAGCAGCGTGACATTCGAGAGCTCGCACCAGCCCTCGGGAAGCGAGCACGCGCCGACGAGGAAGAAGCTGACATCGGGCAGCTTCGACGCCGCGCCGACGAACAGCTCGGGGTCGAAGGTGTGGATGTCGATCCCGCCGATGAAGCCGACGCGGGGCCGACCCAGTCCTTTGACATCCTCCGGCTCGGGCGCCTCGCCCCGCCCGGCCTTCTCGAAATCGGTCGCGTCGACGCCGTGGTCGACGAACAGCGATCTGCGGCAGCCCTCTGCTTCCTCCCTGTGCAGCCACGAGGAACAGAAGAGCGTCAGGTCGGCGCGGTCTTTTAGAAACCGGTCGAAGCCCGCGATCCGCTCGGTGTCGACATTGGCGAAGGCCTCGAAGCGATCCGTCCGCTGGTACACCACGCCCGCGGCGTTCAGCCTGTCGACCACCTTCGCCCCCGGCGGGCACGCGACCCAGACGAGCGGGCGCTTGATGCCGAGCTTCTTCGCCGCACGCCTGACCTGCCAGGCGAGGAGCGTGTCGTTGAA
>SLFH01000253.1 GCA_007124345.1 Phycisphaerales bacterium
CGAAGGCGGAACGAAGCATTCTCACGGATCCGGCGAGGCGATGCCATCGGGTACATCCTGTAGAAGGGCGGTCCCGCTGACCCTATCGCTTCCCATAGCTTCTGTAGATGGGCCGCATACAATGGATGCGCGGGGGTGTAGAGTGGATGAACGGAAAGGCGGGGGTGGTCCGGCTTGCTACTTTGGTCAACGGGGAAGGCTTTGAAGCCACAAGATCTTCACCAACTCGCCGAAACCTTCGTCTCGTTGCTCGACCTGCCGTCGGCGGTCGTTTCCGGCGCTGATGAGATCGTGGTGTGCAACGAGCCTTGGTCGAAGCTCACGGGGGCACAGCCGGCGAGCGAGCTTGCCAGCAGCCTCCGCGGGTTCTCCTCGATCGAACCGCTGATCGGTTCGCTCCGCGCCGGATCGCCGACGGTCGGCGCGATCACTGCGGTCCGCACGCCGGATGTGGCCACAGTGGCCGAGTCGCTGCCGGTCGAGTACACGATCCGCTGGCGCCGGCTCTACATGAGCCCGGATGATCGGGCGCTGGCGCTCGTTGTCCTGCAGGACCATTCGGAGGTAGAACACCTCGCCTCGGTGATCTCCTCGCAGCGGGTCCGGATCAACCAGCTGATGGTCCGCCAGACGCTTATCGAAGAGACGGAGCGGCGGCGGCTTGGGCGTGCGCTGCACGATGTGGTGTCGCAGAACCTCGCGCGGATCCGCATGGATGTCAAGCGTCTGGTCGCCGCGGGTGTCGATGCGGACCGGGTGCTCGCGACGATCGACCGCGTGCTCGACGACACGCGGACGCTCGCGTTCGAGCTGAGCCCCCCGGTGCTGGAAGACCTCGGCGTCATCCCGGCCCTGCGATGGCTCGCCGAGCACCTGAACAAGCAGTATCGCTCGAAGATGATTGTCGAAGATGACGGTCGTGAGCCCGAGCTCTCGAGCGAGACGCGAACGATCGTCTTCCGCGCGATCCGCGAGCTGGCGATCAACGCGGCCAAGCACGCCGAGGGCTCGGATGTCGTCATCTCGTGCGCCTGTGGCGATCGGTCCGTCCGCTTTGTGGTCAGTGACAGCGGGCCGGGCTTCGATGTCGCCGCCGCCTTCGGCGACGGTGTCGGAGTCCAGCGATTCGGGTTGCTCAGCGTCGAGCAGCAGGTCCGCGGGATCGGCGGCGTGTTCGAGCTTGTGAGCAGTGTCGGGGAGGGCACCAGGGCGACCATCACGGTCGCCCTCGAACCGGAGGAGGGCGGGTCCCATGACGAGTCTGACGACCGTCGTAGTGGTTGACGATCACGCGTTGATGCGTGGCGGCATCCGTTCGATTCTCGAGCAAGAGGAGAGTATCTCCGTAACCGGCGAGGCCAGCAACGGACGCGAGGCCATCGACATCGCATCGAAGCAGGCGCCGGATGTGATGCTCGTGGACATCGGGATGCCGGATCTCAACGGCATGGAGGCGACGCGCAAGATCCTGGCGGCCGACCCAAAGATCAAGATCATCGGGCTCTCGATGCACTCGGACGCTCGGTACGTGACGGGCATGCTCGACGCCGGGGCGAGGGGATACCTCCTGAAGACCTGCGACTCTGACGAGCTGATCCGCGCGATCGACGCCGTCTGCCGCGGCAGGATCTATGTGACCAGCGAGCTCACCCATGTCCTCGTTGACCGGTCAAAGAAGCGGACCGTCGGCGAGGGCCACGGCAAAGGCACACCGCCGCCGGACAGCCTGACCCCCCGCGAGCGAGAGATCCTCCAGCTCATCGCCGAGGGGCTGACGAGCAAGGAGATCGGCGTGCGCCTGGGGGTGGCGGTGAAGACTGTCGAGACCCACCGGACCAATGTGATCCGCAAGCTCGATCTGCACTCGATCGCTGAATTGACCAAGTACGCGGTCCGTGAGGGCATGACAAACCTCACTGGTTGACTCAGACCGGGCCATCGGGTGAGCGAGGCTCGGCCTCTCATGGTATCTCCCGATACCAATCGGTCCCTGGGACGCCCATACTGCTTGCGTGAACGGTGGACGCCTTCCAACGGGGAGAAACGCGTTTTACCCCGTTTACGGAAGGGCGTGTCATTGTGGACCGCAACGAAATCAGTAAACTCTCGCCGCTGGCGGTGGCGTCTCGCGATCTGGTCGTGCAGCTCGCCAACGGAGCCGACCCGGCGGTTGTCGAGGCCGGGTGCCGCGAACTTTTGACGAACAACACCAACGGGCTGGGGTCCGCCGACACGAAGGTCGTCGAGGTCGCCAGCGAGATTGTTCGGGGCGTGCTCTCGGCGGTCTATGTGCTAAGGACGCCGGCGATCGTGGCCGCGACCAAGGGCGTCGCTGAGACGGGTCATCCTGGCGAGTCGGGCGACGCGGAGCGGCTGGCGATCTCCGAGCGAGCCTGCCGCGATGTCCGCGACAGCGAGGACGCGTCTAACTCCGACTACACCTCGGCCCTTGAAGGGGCCGCCTTCGCGGCGAGGATGACCGCCGACGAGCTCCGCGAGCGCATCGCAAACGGGGCTTCCTCGACGAACAACCAGAAGCCGAAGCGAGAGCCGCCGCAGGCGATATCTGACTTCGACGACGATTGAGGGGCAAAGAGATCCACGCGGCGCACCGTGTTGCCGACGGATCAGCGTCCGGCCCGGCGCCGCACGACGGCTTTCAAGCGTTGACGCCCACGCGTGTGCGACGGGCGCCGATCGTTAGACCGTGGCTCCCCGAGCCACTTAACAACGGAGTATTCTTCATGAATCCCGAAAAGCAGAATCAGCAGAATCAGCAGAATCCGCAGGCTCAGCAGAACCCGCGCGGTGAGCAGAACAAGACGCCCGGCAACAAACGCGAGACCGACCAGGAACGCCAGGCCGGTCGCGACGCGGACCAGCAGGGCAA
>SLFH01000096.1 GCA_007124345.1 Phycisphaerales bacterium
AAGCAACTGCTCGACGCCTGACCGCGTCCGCGCCGACGCCGGGGGTGTGGAAGATGCAGCAGGCCGCGACCGAACGCACTCCCCAGGGCTCGCCCTACTGCGGGCGATGCGGCTACCGCCTCGGCGAGATCGGCGAATCCACCCGCTGCCCAGAATGCGGGGGCCTGCTCGTCGATGTCCTCATGCGCCCCGGCATGGCCGCAACCCGAACCCGCCGCTACACAAGCGAGGCGACGATCTTCGGCATGCCCGTCCTCTGCGTCGCCTTAGGTCCTGATCCCACCCGCGACGAGCTCCGCGGCCACGCACGGGGCTTGATCGCAATCGGCGATGTCGCAACGGGCGGCATCGCTGTGGGCGGCAGAGCGACCGGCGTCGTCGCGATCGGAGGCGTCGCTGTCGGAGGCGCAGCCCTCGGCGGCTTGGGGTTCGGCGTCCTCTCCGGCTTCGGCGGTGTCGCGACAGGCCTGCTCGTCACCGGCGGCGTCGCCATCGGAGGCCTCAGCCACGACGGGCTCGCGGTCGGCGCTGCGGCCCACGGCGGCGTCGCCATCGGATACGCGACCACCGGGGGCGTCCAGATCACACCCGCCGGCGACCTCCCCGGCCTGCCCACCAAGGCCGAGGTCCACGACGCCTCGGGCTGGTTTTTCGGATCCTGGCTCCCGCCCGGCGCACACCACAACATGGGATTCCTTCCGCCCGTGGTCGCGGTCGGCGGTGTCATGCTGATGCTCGCAGCAGTGATCGGCGTCATGGCCCTCGCCGCGCACCGACGCAGGCCGAGTTCAGGCACGCAGCACTGAGCGACCGCAGCGGCCAACAATCAATGGAGTTCGCCCGCCCCGCTCACACAGCGCCGAGCCCCGATCGACTCCCCATGGCACAGCAACCATCGCCGCCGAACCGAGGCCGCCACACCGGCGAAACCCTCATCGACATCTCCCCGCCCATCACGCCCGACCTCGCCGTCTTCCCCGGCGACACGCCCCCCACGCGCGAGGTCCTCCTCGATATGGCCAAGGGCGACAACCTCACCCTCTCGACACTCCGCGCGACCGTCCACCTCGGCAGCCACGCCGACGGCATCAACCACTACGCCGTCGACGGCGCCTCCATCGACGAGATGCCGCTGGAACGCTACGTCGGCCCGTGCACGCTCGTGCGTGTCTCGGGCACGCGGGGCAGACGCGTCGCCAACGCCGACCTCCCGATCGACCGGCGCCTCCGACGCATCCTCATCGCCACGGGCACCCAGCCCGACAAGCGCGTCTTCAACCCCGACTTCAGCGGCCTCGAACCCACCCTCATCCACCGACTGGCGGACCTCGGCGTCCGCACCATCGGCATCGACACGCCCAGCGTCGACATGGCCGACTCCAAGGACCTGCCTGCCCACGGCGCATGCCTCGAACGAGGCATCGCCATCATCGAGGGCCTCGTCCTCGACGAGATCCCCGATGGCGACTACGAACTGATCGCCGCGCCCCTCAAGCTTGTCGGGTTCGACGGAAGCCCGGTCCGGGCGGTGCTGCGCCGGATCGCGCAAGATGCCGATTGACCAACCTCAGCCCGAGGCCGGCTTGCGGATCACAGGCACGAGACCGATCAACCGCCCGAGCATCCCCATCGCCTCTTTCAGGCTCGGGCGAGCGGGGTCGGCGTTATTGGCGTGCAGAAGCATCACCGTCGCGTCGTCCTGGAACTCTTTGACCTGCTGGCGTTCGCGCACAAGACTCACGAACCGTTCGACGAACTGCTCGGGCTCGGCCGGATCAACCTCGCTGGCCAGCTTCAGCAGACCGTGCTCGCCGAGCTGCTCGCCCCCGGGGGGCGCCGCCTCGAGGATCGAGTCGGTGTACACCACCACCAGGTCCCCGACCTCCAGCCGCAACGCGAATTGCTCGTAGTCCGTCGGCTCAAGCACGCCAAGGGGAAGGTTGCTCACGCCAACCTCCAAAGCGTCGCTCGCCAGAAGGTCCATCGGCATCTCGGGGCCGAGGTGCATCCACTCCCCGATCGACGCCCTGTAAAACAGCGGCCTCGGGTGCCCCGCGTTCGACACGATCAGGTGGTCCGTCGGCGCGTAATAGGTCATCAGCACCGCCGTCGCGAACCGCCCCTCTTCCGAGATGCGGTTGAACTCCGCATTCAGCGCACGCGTGAATTTCGCCTGGTTCGGCGTGTTGATGTGCTTGCGGATCAGCTTCTTCAGCGACGTCGCAAAGTGATCCGCCCCCGCCCCGTGCCCCGAAACATCCGCGACCGCAAACCGGCTGATGTTCCCGGATCCGCACAGAGACACATAGTACAGGTCGCCCCCGGACTCGTCCCCGTTGTGCGGGCGGCTGTACACCACAGTGTCGATCCCCGGCACGCTGATCTTGTCGGTCGTCTCGGTGTTGCCGCCCCACACCTCCAAGCAGCGCAGAAAGTCGTCACTCGCGTGGGCAGCGCCGTGATCGTCCGGGCGAAGCCCGCCGACCCCGTCCGAGGTCTGCTCTTTCGCGTGTCTGCTCATGAAGCCTTCGACCGGGGCGCCCGGCCTGTGACGAGATCTTCAGCGTTCAGATCCGGGCGAAGCGCCCGGCCCAACCATCGCAACCGACCGGCCGCGGCCCTTATGCCCGCCGCTCAGCCCTCAGATCCGTCCCGCAGCCTCGGGGCCGCCGCCCAATGGAGCTTATCCATCACCGTCGCCCAGTAATCCCGCGCGGGGTTGCGAACGAACCGAACCGGGGCGTCATCCCGCCCGATCCGCACAAAGTCGCCCGTCCGCAGCCCGCACACCCGGCGACCGTCCAGTACGAGCGCGGTCCCCTCCCCGTTCGTCGAATTCGCCCGGAGCATCCGCAACTCGATCGGTGTCGAGC
>SLFH01000326.1 GCA_007124345.1 Phycisphaerales bacterium
CGCTCGATTTGCCCGGGCACGGCCAACGCCTCGACGAAGACCTGCAGAAGCCAGACCGCACGCTCGATGTCCTCTCGCAGATGTTCGATGAGATCGACGGCGTGCTCGACGCGCTGCGTTCCCACGACCTCGCCCAATCGATCGACTTTGAGCGTCTCGGCATCGGCGGGATGTCGGCCGGGGGGATGGCGGCGCTTCGACGGCTGTGCAACGAGCACCCTTTCCGGTGCGGTGCGGTCGAGGCGACGACCGGGTGGCTCGGCGAGCTCTACCACCCGAAGCTGCCCGACAACCCGGGGCGGCCGTGGCCGGTCGATCACGATCCAGAGCGGATCGTTCCGCTGGATCCGATCGAGCATCTGGAAGGGTGGCGCCCGATCCCGCTCCTGGTGCTGCACACCGAGTCGGACGAGATGGTGCCGATCGCCGGGCAGCGGGTCTTCGTCGAGCGCCTCGGGGAGCACTACCGGGCCTCGGGCGCCGACCCGGATCTGATCACCATGAAGACCTGGCCAAAGACGGGCGCGCCGTCGGAGCACGCGGGCTTCGGCAAGATGTCCAATGAGGCGAAGAACCTGCAGACGGATTTCTTCACCGAGCACCTGCTCGGCGACCGGCCCAACGACTGATCGAGTGTCGCCGGGCGCTATCCCGGCCGACGAGGGAACGCCCTTGCCCGGACTCCTCCGCAACCTGAACCCATTCAAGAGCCTCCCGAACCCGCGTGAGATCTTCTCGTGGGGGATGTACGACCTCGCGAACCAGTCGTTCACGCTGCTGATCATCACGCTGCTGTTCAGCCTGTATGTGCAGCAGGTGGTGACGCCGCAGCCGGAGTTCTCGCCCGAGCAGATCGCGATGCTCGAACAGGTGCAGGCCGGCGAGCGGGAGGCGGACGGGGACAGCGAGGCGATGCTGGCCGAGCTCGACCGCGCCCGGTCGCGCGGGGACTGGAACTGGTCGCTGCTGCACGGGGGGAGCCTGCTGATCGTCGTGATCGTCAGCCCGCTCATGGGGGCGTTGGCCGACTCGCGGGGCTGGCGGAAACAGGTGCTGATCACGACGGGGGTCATCTGTGTCACGTTGACGGCGGGGCTGTGGTTTGTCGGGCCCGGGATGCTGTTGCTCGCTGCGCTGTTGTACATCCCGGCCAACATCGCGTACCAGCTCGGCGAGAACTTTCTGGCGAGCTTTTTGCCGGCGATCTCGTCGAGCCGCACGATCGGGAGGGTGAGCGCTATCGGGTGGTCGATGGGGTACCTCGGGGCGCTCTTGCTGCTGATTCTGCTCGGGCTGGCGATGATGATCTTCGGGTTGGAGAAGACCGAGGACTGGAGGCCGTTGTTTGTGTTCGCGGCGTTCTGGTTCCTGGTGTTCATGATCCCGGTGATCCTGTTCCTGCGAGACGACGACGGGGATCGCGTCAAGGACAATGGGGGGCTGTACGCCGAGTCGGTCGGGCGTTTCGCCCAGACGGTCCGCAACGCGGCGCAGTACCGCCAGCTCGTGATTTTCCTGACGGCGTTTTTCGTCTACGCGCTGGGGATGCAGACGGTGATCGGCTTTGCCTCGATCATCGCCAAGAGCTTCGGGATCGAGGGGATGGCGCTGGTGGGGTTTGTGCTGCAGATCACGGTGACGGCGGGTCTGGCGGCGTTTATCACCAGCAAGTTCCAGGACCGGATCGGCTGCCGCTCGACCCTGTTTATCTATCTCTCGGTCTGGATCGCCAGCTGCTCGGGCCTGATCTGGCTGACGGTCTCTGCGATCGCGCCAGCGTGGGCGTTCTGGGTGATCGGCAACGGGTTGGGCTTCGCCCTGGGTGGGACGGGGACGGCGAGCCGCTCGATGGTCGGGAGGTTCGCCCCGCTGCACCGGACGGCGGAGTTCTTTGGGCTCTGGGGGACGGCCTACCGCCTGGCGGGGGCTCTCGGGGTGCTCTCGTTCGGGTTTGTGCGCTCGCGGATCGGGGACGGGGCGTCGATCGTGCTCCTGACCTCGTTCTTTGTCGTCGGGCTGGTCCTGCTCCTGCGGGTCAACGAGACGGCCGGGTACCGCGTCGCTCAGCGGGAGCAGCGTGACCACATCCGCAAGACCGGATCGCCCGGGCTCTAGAACCAGGAGTCTGAAATCCGGACTCTGAAGTTGGTGCGTTTGTGCGATCGGGCGAGCAACTCCGCTTCGGCGCCCCACTACGATCGTCCATGATCAGCCAGCAAGGAACGCACGAGGGCGTCGGCAAGGGGCCAGCGCCGAGGATCTCCGAGGCCCCGGACATGGAGGGCCGGTTCGGCGAGTACGGGGGCGTCTATGTCCCCGAGACGCTGATCACCCCCCTTCGCGAGCTCGAAGAGTTCTATGAGAAGCTGCGCCACGACGACGCCTTCATCGACCAGCTCCGCGAGCTGTGGGCCTCGTTCGCCGGGCGGCCCACGCCACTGCAGCTCGCATCAAACCTGACAAGAGCGATGCAGAAGCGAGCCGGCGGCAAGCGGGGCGCGTCGATCTGGCTCAAGCGGGAGGACCTCTGCCACACCGGGGCCCACAAGATCAACAACGCGCTGGGCCAGTGCCTCATGGCCAAGAAGATGGGCAAGAAGCGGGTCATCGCCGAGACGGGTGCGGGCCAGCACGGCGTCGCGACCGCGACGGCGTGCGCCCAGCTCGGGCTCGACTGCGTGGTCTACATGGGCGCCGAGGATTGCCGGCGCCAGGCGCTCAATGTCACGCGGATGCGGATGATGGGGGCGAGGGTCGTGCCGGTCGAGGGGGGGACGCGGACGCTCAAGGACGCGACCAACGAGGCGATGCGCGACTGGATGGGCTCGTCGGAGACGACGCACTATGTGCTCGGCTCGGTCGTGGGCCCCCAC
>SLFH01000092.1 GCA_007124345.1 Phycisphaerales bacterium
GACACGTTGGCCGAGGAACTGAAGAGCCTTTCATTGGATCGCTACATCACCGCCGTGTTCGACCGGCATGTGGATATCGACAACTGGGAGCAGCGGGTTGAACTCATCCGTCAGTTCATGTCGCACCACGGCCACGCGCTGCCGCTGTCGGTGCGAACGCAGCCGCCTGAAAGGTACGCGCAGGACTACAAGGAGCTCATTCGGGCGTTTATCGACACTTCACGGCATTTGTCATCGGCCTTTCGGAGGATCTAGTTGTGCCACGCCCTTCGCTTGCGTCAACGCTACAGAGTCTGGACCCCCGCTTCTGCTTCGATTATCTCCGCAACAGCGTCGACGAAGCCATGAGCCACTTCCGTCCCCCGCAAAAAATTCTGTGCGAAGGGGACATACACCGCTGGTTCGGCCGCCTCGAATACCATCTAACCTACTGCCGAAACCGCAGGTGGTGCATCTATCCCGTCGACCGTCATCACCGATGGTGGGCACAGGCCGAACAGCGATTGAGAAGAATCTACGGCCCCCACGCAGTTGAGGCCGTCGCTCAGATGTGCCGTTACAACGTGGACGGCGGACGCCGCGGCGCCATGATCGCCTTCGCACGCGATTTTGCCGAGCAGCAGATTAACGAACACATCGAGAGCGTCATCGACGCCTTCGTCTCAGGGCTCCCAGAACACCAGTACAAGCTGGCCCGAGCCCAATACCTGGCCCGCTACGGTCGCCTGTTGCCGGTCACCACACGCATCCGGGTGGCTTCTGGAAAGAGCATGCCGTCGCTGCGATCGCTGCTGCGGATGCACCCCCGCCTGATCCACGCGCGCAGTCGTTTCCACCGCTGAAACGCGCCCGCCGTGACTGCCGCCTCCGTCTACGGAGGCTGTGATGTCCATCGAACACGCCATGGTTCAGCACGCTCGTCCGATCGTTCTGGAACGACGCGGACGCACCATCATCGGCCAGGAGGCAAGCAAGGGGTGCCTTCCAGATCTGGCGCCTCGCCCCGTGGCCCTCGAGCCTCTCTACGAGCGGCTCGATCCACGAACACCCAGGGCAACCGCAAGCCCACCATGGTGGCAAGGGTGCGACCCTGACGATCCAGAGGATTGGGTGCGTCTGAAGATCTGGCTCTCGCCCCGGCAGGAGCACCGCTGGCGCCGCTCCGAGATGTTCCTTCGCCAACTCCACGGCCTCACCCATCGCCTCGGATTCGAAGCGGCGGGCAACGGCGTGCAGGGACTCAGCCTGCGACTTCTGCTCCATCGCGACGACCTGCTGACGGTGCGTACCGTGTTCGCGGGGATCTTCGAGCACTGCACCCTGCAACCGCTCGACGACGATCCGCTGGAGCGGTTCGATCATGAATCCTGTCGCCACCAGCAGTTCTTCGATTACTTTCCCCCGCCGCCCTACAGCCATCTGGTGACGCGGCCCGACGAGCTAGCAGTCAGCCCGCACGCCACGCTCCTGCCGGCGATCGCAGACCTTCCGCCCACGCTGACCGGGCTCTACCAGGTACTGCTCCAACCGGTCGACCCGAGGCACGATTGGCATCGCAACGTGCAGGTCCTGCTCGATCTTGAATACCTGGTGCGCGGCCTGCAGGGTACGCCCGAGTCGCGGCGACAGATCCAGCAGAACCCCTCGGGCGACCTGCGCGAGATGGCCGGGGACGTGGCCACAAAAGCGCACGACGACAAGCTCTTCTTCGCCGCCGCGCTTCGACTCGCGGTCATCGGGAACGATCCCGACGCCCCGCGCCACCTGCGTGCACTTGACGCGTTCAGCGGCGCGATCCAGCACCAGGGCAGACGTCTGCGGAAGCTGACCCAGCACGACTATCAGATGCTCTCGCCGCAGCTGCAACGGGACATGCTCCGGCTCGGGCGGGTGTACCGGCCGGGGTTCCTGGTCAACACCGCCGAACTCACCAGCCTCGTCCACCTTCCGGCCGTATCACTTGAGGAGCCACGGAAGATCCCGATCGAGCCACTGGACGGCGCGCCGCCACCAAAACACCTGAGCGAGCACGGCAACCATATCGGAGATTGTCATTGGGCCGGCTCGCCGCAGCGGATCTGCCTCCCCGACAACCTGCCCAACCGCCACATTCACATCGTCGGGGCCCCCGGCCAGGGTAAGTCGACCCTGATGGAGCACCTGATCGTCGACGACATCATGCGCGGCGACGGTGCGGCGGTCCTGGATCCGCACGGCGAACTGGTCGACGCCGTGCTCGCACAGCTTCCTCGGACGGCGTGGAACCGGGTCATCTACCTCGACTGGTCCGACGTGCGATGGGTACCAATATGGAACCCGCTCAACGAGAGCAGCTCCGTGCATCGCGGACGTGTTGCCGATGACATCGTGGGAGCGTTCCGGAGCTTCGTGGACGGCTGGGGCGAGCGACTCGCCCACCAACTGTACTACGCATTGCTGGGTCTGCTCCACCTCCCCGAAGCCTGCCTGCTGGACGTCGCGCACGCGCTGCGACCCAAGACGCAACGCGGCAAGCAGCTGCGCCAACAGGTGCTGGACGTGGTGCAGGGCGACCGCCTCCGGGCGTTCTGGCAGGAGGATCTGCTTCGGTACGCCAACAACGAGCTTTCGGCGCCCCAACATAAGATCTCGAAGCTCGTGGCTGACGGCCCGCTCGCCGCCATGCTCAGCCAGCCCCACAGCAGCTTCACCCTTCGACAGGTCATGGCTGAGGCAAAGGTGCTGCTGGTCAACCTGTCCGGGTTCGGCGTCGAGACGCGGGCCGTGGTCGGCAGCCTGCTGATGGCCCTGCTCTACAGCTCCGCACTGGCACGCAGACGGGAAGGGCCGAATACGCTGCGGCCGTTTCGAATCAACGTCGACGAAGCGCATCA
>SLFH01000005.1 GCA_007124345.1 Phycisphaerales bacterium
ACGCTGTAGCGGTGCTTGTGCATGCCGTGGGTGTGCTCGCCGATCAGCTCGTAGTTGGGGGCGAGCGTTGAGCCGGGCGGGTCATCGGGGTGCTGTCGCTCGGGGAGTGCGACGGCGGCGTTGGCGATGACCTTGCGCCCGACCCAGGCGTTGTCGACGCCCTCGCCGACGGACTCGACGATGCCGCAGGCGTCGCAGCCGGAGACGCGGGGGTATTCGAGGTTGAGGCCGGGGACGCCGCGCGCGACCCAGAGATCCATGTGGTTGAATGCGCTGGCGAGGGTTTTGATTGTGACCCATCCGGGCGCGGGGGCGGGCTCGTCGGGCCAGTTTTCGTCGAGTCGGATGTTGTTCGCGACGGGGTCGCCCTGTTTCGTGCAGACGATGGCTTTCATGTGCGGAGGGTAGTCGGGAGGGCGTGCAAAGTGGGGCGGGAGTGTGTAGGTTGCCGCGTATGAGCAACCACATCGATCGACGCGGATTTCTGGTTTCAGTGGGTGCCGCAGCTGGGGCTGCGGCGACGGCGGGTCTTGCCGGCGGGGCGCTCGGCGCTGTCGGCCAATCGCAGTCCGGGGGCGGCGCGGGCGGCGGGGGCGTTGGCGCTCGCGCCGGTCGGGCCGGGCGTGTGTGCGCGATCTCGTCGGCCAACGGCGTGCCTGCCGTAGCTCGAGCGGTCGAGCGGATCAGGGCTGGTGTCGACCCGGCGCTGGCGGTCGTCGAGGGCGTGGGCATTCTCGAAGCCGACCCGAACGACAAGACTGTGGGCTTGGGCGGGCGGCCCAACGAGTTCGGGATCGTCGAGCTCGACGCGTCGGTGATGCACGGGCCGACGCACAAGGCGGGGTCTGTCGCGTCGGTCCAGAACATCATGCACCCGGCGCAGGTGGCGCTGAAGGTGCTGCAGTACACCGACCATGTGATGATCGTGGGTGATGGGGCGCGCAAGTTCGCCATCGCCCACGGCTTCAAGGAAGAGAACCTGCTGACCGAGGAGACGAGGCAGGAATGGATGCAGTGGCGCCGCCACCGCAGCGAGATCGACGACTGGCTGACCGACAGCCAGATGGACTGGAAGCCCGACGGCACGCGCCCGCTGACCAACACCGAGAAGCGGGCGGAGCTGGAGGAGCGTTCTGCGGGCACGATCCATTGCTCTGCCGTCACGCCGGCGGGCGACCTCGCTGGCTGCACGACCACCAGCGGCCTGGCGTACAAGATCCCCGGGCGCGTGGGCGATTCGCCGATCATCGGCGCCGGGCTGTTCACCGACAACGAGGTCGGCTCCGCCGGCGCGACTGGGCGCGGCGAGGAGGCCATCCAGTCCTGCGGCGCCCACAGCGTCGTGATGGAGATGGCCAACGGCAAAGACCCGACCGAGGCCTGCCTCGCGGTGCTCAAGAAGGTCGCCGACCGCGTGCGCCGCCAGCGGAGGCTCGTCGACGAACGCGGCAGGCCGAACTTCAACCTCGTGCTGTACGCCGTGCGCAAGGACGGGGCCTACGGCTCGGCGTGCATGATCGAGGGCAGGGAGTTCGCCGTCGACGACGGGACCGGGGCGCGCCGGGAGAAGTGTGCTTTTCTGTTCGAGAGGCGCGGTGACTGAGGCTGTTCTGATCGCTGGGGAGGCGCGGTCGGGGGTGTGATGGATGGGCGCTGGGAGCCGGGCGCAGGGCGCGGGGTTTTGTTTCGGCATCCCTGGATCGTTCGGGCTCGGATCAAGAGTCTTGAAGACCCTGCTCCCTGCGCCCCGCATCCCGCGCCCGGCAAAGAAAAAGGCACGGACCGAGGGCCGTGCCTTTGCTTTGCTGTTGATCCCGCTCAGGCCTGCACGGTCGACTGGCCTTCGACATGCTTCATGCCGCGGCGGCGGTCGCGGAGGCGGCGGCTCTTGCCCACGCGGTCGCGGAGGTAGTAGAGCTTGGCCCGGCGGGCGTCGGCGCGACGCACGACCTCGATCTTGGCGATCAGGGGCGAGTTGAGGGGCCAGGTCCGCTCGACGCCGATGTTGTCGACGATGCGACGGACGGTGATCATCTCGTTGATGCCGCTGCCCTTGCGGCTGAGCAGCACACCCTGGAAGACCTGGATGCGCTCCTTCTGACCCTCGACGATTCGGGCGTGCACATTGATCGTGTCGCCGATGTCGAAGCGGGGGAACTTGTCGGCCTGGACCTGGTCCTTGGTGAGGCTCTCGATCAGTCGCTGCGTGTCCATGGTGCGGGCTCTGGCCCCTGGGGCGGCTTCAGGCGGGCGGCCCGCCTTGGTTGCTGGTGCAGAAAGACCGTCCGGGCGAGGCCCGGAGCGGCCTCAAGACTAGGCGCGTGCCGATCGGGCGTCCATCGCGGCTCGGCCGGGCCGCTCAAGCGGGAGGGGGCCGGTCGGGCTGCTGTTCGAGGAGGTCGGGGCGGCGCTCGCGGGTCCGCTGGAGGGATTGCTCGAGTCTCCAGGCGGCGATGCGTCCGTGGTCGCCCGAGAGCAGGATCTCGGGGACTTCCTCGCCCTCCCAGACACGTGGGCGGGTGTAGTGGGGGCAATCGAGGAGGCGCTGGCCGCCGGGCCCGATGGGGCTGAACGAGTCCTGCCCGGCGGACTCGCCGTCGCCCAGGGCCCCGGGCAGGAGTCGGATGACGGCGTCCATGAGGACGATCGCCGCGAGCTCGCCCCCGGAGAGGACGAAGTCGCCGATGGAGACCTCCAACGGGTCGAGGCGCCGGATCACGCGTTCGTCGATGCCCTCGTAGTGCCCGGCGATGAGCAGCAGGCGGGGCTTTGCCGCGAGCTCTTCGACCAGCGGCTGGGTGAGGGGCACGCCCTGGGGCGTGAGCAGGACGCGCGTGGCGTGGCGGGGGTCTATCTGTTCGACGGCGTG
>SLFH01000271.1 GCA_007124345.1 Phycisphaerales bacterium
GAACCCGGCGAACGCTGGATCGCCCACGCCGGCCCGGCCTGGTCCAAAGCGAATCTGGAGCTCGACCGGCAGAGCGCAGCGGAACTCCTCAAACAAGCCTTCTTCGAATCAATCTCTGCGATCCCGCACGCCCGACCAGCCGCCCCGACTCTCTGCATTGCGCACCGGTGGCGCTACGCCTTACCCTCAAAGCCGATCGAGGAGCAATGCCTGTTCGATCCGATGCTGGGTCTGGCCTGCTGCGGGGATTGGTGCGCAGGCCCGCGGGTCGAGGGTGCGTTCCTCAGCGGCGTGGCATCCGCCGGCCGCGTGATCCCGCCCGCGCAGACCGCCTGAGGATGAGCCGCAAGAGAATCATCGCAAGGCCGATCCGCCGCCCCGAGCGCAGCATCCCACGCCCGGCGCGCCTACCTCGCACGGTAGGTGATCCGTCCCTTGGTCAGGTCGTAAGGCGTCATCTCAACGGTGACCATGTCGCCCGGCAAAATCCTGATGTAGTGCTTGCGCATCTTCCCCGAAACATACGCCAGGATCTCTTTGTCATTGGGCAGCCTGACCTTGAACATCGCGTTCGGCAGGGCCTCAATGACGATCGCTTCGAGAGAGAACTTTTCTTCCTGTTTCGCCATGCGCAGTCGTTTCTCCGGCTCCGTGCCGCCGACTGGCGACAGGGGCAGAGTGTAGCGCCGCGGACGACCCGGGCCCCCGAATCCGAAGCATCATGCGGCAAGTTGCGCGCGCCGGCGACCCTCGTCCAGCCATCGCCCCACCAGCTCCAGCAGCACCCGGGCCTCGATCGGCTTGGGCGCAAAGTCGTCGCACCCCGCCTCGAGGCACGCGTCCCGATCCCGCCGCAGCGCGTGTGCTGTCAGGGCGATGATAGGTCCTCTCCAGCCCTCGCGTCGCAAGCGTCGGGTCGCCTCGAACCCGTCCATGACAGGCATCTGCATGTCCATCAGGATCAGGTCGTACGGCTCCCCCCGGGCGACGGCGGCGTTGACGCAGTCCAGAGCTGCCTGACCGTGCTCAGCGATCTCGACATCCACCCCGGCCCGGCGGAGCAACAGCGAGAGCAGGCGCTGGTTATCAGGCCCGTCCTCGGCGAGCAGCACCTTGCCGCAGATGCCGGCAGGCGTCTTGCCCGACGAGGGCTCGGGCAGCCGCTGGGGCGAGGGCAGATCGTCGGTCGACCGCTCGTCCCCCGCAGCCTCGGCGGCGATCGTCATCCGGAAGGTGCTCCCGCTCCCGGGCGAAGAGCGCAGCAGGACCACATCGCCCCCCAGCAGCCGCGCCAGCCGACGGCTGATCACCAGCCCCAGCCCGCTCCCCCCGTGCGTGCGTGCGATCGACGCGTCGGCCTGGGCGTACGGCTGGAACAGCCGCCCCGCGGCGCAAGGCGGAATCCCCTGCCCCGTGTCGATCACATCGATGACCAGCGCGTGATTGCCGCCGACAGCCCGGACGCTCGAAAGCTCGACACGGACCTGCCCGTGGTCGGTGAACTTGATCGCGTTGCCGACGAGGTTGATCAGGATCTGGCGCAGGCGAGTCGGGTCGGTGGTCAGCGTGCCCGGGACGGGCGTGCAGAGGACGCAGGAGAACCCGATGCCCTTGTCACGGGCGCGGGGCTCGAGCGTGGCGCAGACATCGACGACGAGCGAGGCGGGGTCGATCGGTTCGGCCTCAACATGCAGCCGGTCGGCCTCGATCCGCGAGATGTCCAGGACGTCGTTGATGATGACCAGCAGGTGTCGGCCGTTGCGCCGGATGCTGTCGATGAACGCGGCGCGTCGTTCCTCGGGGTGCCCGGGCTCGGCGAGGAGTTCGGCGTAGCCCAGGATCGAGGTCATGGGTGTGCGGATCTCGTGGCTCATCGACGCGAGGAACTCGGTCTTGGCGCGATCGGCGGCTTCGGCTCGGATCCGAGCGTCGCGATCGATCTGTGCGGCCCTGATCGAGCCGGTGATGTCTTCGGCGATGCCGCTGAGCAGGACGGCGTCGCCCCGCTCGTCGTTCTGGGTGACGCCGCCGCTGAGGCGGAGGGTGCGGGGGCCCTGCGGGCCGTCGATGGTCAGTTCGGTGCAGAACGGGCCGGGCGCGGCGCCGAGGATGAGGTCGGCCGCGTCGTCGCTGGTGATCACCAGCGGGGCGGGCGAGGCGAAGTCGTGCAGCGTGAGCCTGCGGGCGGCGGGATCGAAAGACCAGAGCGCGAACCCCGCGGCGCGTAGGGCGTCGCACGCGATCTGCCGCGGGAGGTCGTCGGGCGCCGGGGTCGGCTGCTTATGCGTTGCTGGCATGAACGGATGTCCAGATTTACGCGCGGATGCTCATCCATGCATCGGCTCGGAACGCTGTGGAGATGAGTGGCTCGATCGGGGCGGGCGTGAACTGGGGGATCAGGGATATGCGGATAAAATGGATGGTTTTGTGGTCTGGGCGACAGGGGCGAGAGAGAACCGGACCGGGGTCGGTCCGGGAATTGGGCCGTCTGATGTGGGTACCGGGATTGGTCTTGCATCTGCGGGCCGTTCCGGTAGGCTGGCATGGAGAACGGGCGGGTGGATCCGGTTGTTGCCGGCGGAGAGATCGGGATGGGTTCGGTATTTTCGCTCTTCGGAGCTTTCGGCTACGGCATTTCGCACTTGGCAGTCCGTGATGGGTTGCTGTCATTTTGTGCTGCGCATCGGAAAGACTGCCTGCCCCGCTGGCTGCTGCTGCTGTGGTATATCGGGCTTGTTGTGACGGCGATCGGTCTGGGGGCGGTCGGCGGCGTGATGACGATCTGGTACGAGTCGGAGCTCCGGTTCGGCCTGGCGCCGTTGGTCTTTGCGGTCGAGTGGGCGGCGGTGGTCGCCGGGCTTGTGATGATCGGGGCTGGGGGGCTGGTCTCGGGGTTGTGCCTGCGTCGGGTGCGTCGGGAGGCGTTCTTGATGCCCGCCTACGCGATGACGCTGGCGGAGCGCGACGATCGGCGCGTTCACTGGTGATTGTCAAGATGATGATCAGGGGCGGGTGGCCTACGGTCCCGCGTGCGGCGGTCGGCGAGCGCCCGAGCCGCGCGACAGCGCCGATATCCCCCGGAGACGAACGCGATGCAGGTCAGACTTGAGACTACCGAAGGCGACATTGTGCTGGAGCTGGACGCCGAGAAGGCGCCGGCGTCGGTGGAGAACTTCCTCTCGTATGTGGACAAGGGCCACTACAACAACACGATCTTCCACCGCGTGATCGACGGGTTCATGATCCAGGGCGGTGGCTTTACCCCGGAGATGGAGCAGAAGCCGACGGGCAAGGGGATCAAGAACGAGTGGAAGAACGGTCTGAGCAATGTGAAGGGCTCGATCGCCATGGCGAGGCTCGGGGGCCAAGCGGACTCGGCGACGGCGCAGTTCTTCATCAATGTGGGCGACAACGATTTTCTGGACGAGCCTCGTGACGGCGCGGGGTACGCGGTCTTCGGGCGTGTGGCCGAGGGGATGGATGTGGTCGACCGGATCCGCCAGGTGAAGACGGGGACGGTCGCGGGGCACGGTGATGTGCCTGTCGAGCCGGTGGTGATTCGCAAGGCGACGCGCGAGGGCGAGTGAGGTCTTTCGATGGCCAAGGGTGATCACATCAAGGTCGCTCGCCGCGGATACACCCATCACGGGATCGACATGGGCGACGGGACGGTCGTCGAGTACGACAAGATCTCGGGGACGATCCAGCGCGTCGCGATGGCGGAGTTTGCGGGCGGTGCGCCGGAGGTGCGCGTCGTCGAGCACGCCGAGGGGTTCGCGCCCGAGAAGATCGCCGAGCGTGCGATGATGCGCATGGGCGAGTCGGCTTACCACCTTTTCAGCAGCAACTGCGAGCAGTTCGCGAACTGGTGCGTCACCGGGCGGGCGTCGAGCACGCAGATCCGGCGGGTCAAAGCCGCGGCGGCGCTGGTGGTCGCTGCGGCCGGAACCGCGGCGGTCTCCCGCTCGGTGCTCCGGAAGAAGGCGCAGCGTGACTGACGACGGCGGCAGGCTGGTGATGCTTCTGGCGCTGCTGGCGGCGGTCGCGGTCGGCATGCTCCTCCCGATCCAGCCGGCGCTGAACGCGCAGGTCCGTGCGCACACCGGCAGCCCTTGGCTGGGCGGTTTCGTAAACTTCATGGTCGGCTTCGCGACCGTCACGCTTATTGCGTTGATCGTCGGTGTGGACTTCCGCGGGCTTGCGAAGCTGACCGAGGCGCCTTGGTGGGCGCTCCTGGGCGGGGTGATCGGGGCGACCTTCGTGGTCTCGTCGATCGTGCTGGTGCCGCGTCTGGGGGTGGTGCTGCTGATCGGCGCAATCGTCTTCGGTCAGATGCTCTCTTCGACGGTGATCGATCACTACGGGTTGCTGGGGCTTGAGAAGCGGCCGGCTGATCCGAGGCGCATCATCGGCATCCTGCTGCTGCTGGTCGGGGTGGTGCTGATCCAGTCGAGCACGCGGGAGGGACCGCCGGCGCCGGAGGCGTTGGGGCAGGAGCGGGAGACGGTGGAGGAACGGTAGTGGTCGCCCGCTTTGCGGGCGAGATGGTTGAGCAGGCGGGGCGCTCGCTGCGCGAGCGAGAGGGTCGAGGGGGAGAGCGGCGAGAGTCGAGGGGATGGGTTGGGACACCCTTGGCGTTGGATGCGCTCCGCGATGACCCGGCCCTTCGGCTTTGCTTCAGGGGTCGACGTCCGGGTTGCGGTTCTTGCCGAGGGATTTTTAGTCGTTGTCGGCGGCTTCGCTTTTGAGGTCGAAGCGGTCGATGTTGGCCTCGAACATCGACTTGTCGGCGCGTTCGAGTGTGAGGTGTCCTTCCATGGCGCCCCAAGGGGTGGTCAGGGGGCAGAAGGACTGGTACTCGAAGGCTTCGCCTGGGCCGAGGACGGGTTGCTCGCCGACGACGCCTCGGCCCTGGACTTCTTTGGCCTGGCCGTTGGCGTCGGTGATGGTCCAGTGCCGCCAGAGGATTCGGACGGTCTCGGGGCTGTCGTTCTGCACTCGGATGGTGTAGGCGAAGATGAAGTTGGCCTCGTCGGGCTTGGAGTGATCGGGCAGATAGCGGGGGCTCGCTTCGATGCGGATGCCGCGGGTCACTGTGATGGAGCCGATCTCGGAGGTCATCTCCCACAACCTTTCCCTGCCGGATCGTAGGGGTGGTTCGCGGACCTTGAGCGTGAGGCGCACAGACGGAGCGAGACGGCGAATCCGGGGCGGGCGCGGGCCGAACCGCTCACCGATGCAAGCCGAAACCATCGACACAAGCGTGGATCACGGGGCGCCCGAGCCGACGGGGGTCGGGGCGGTGGGTGGCGCCGAGAGCTTCACGATTCTGATCGACGGCGACTGCCCTCTCTGCCGTCATGAGGCGAGGTTGCTATCGAAGCTTGACCGTGGGCGCGGCCGGCTGCGGCTGGTGGATATCGCTCTGCCGGAGTTCGACGCTTCGGTGTACGGACGCACGCAGGACGATGTGATGGGGAGCATCCACGGCGTGACCGCCGAGGGTCGGGTCGTGGAGGGCGTCGAGGTCTTCCGTCGTGCGTACCGGGCCGTGGGATGGGGGTGGCTCTTGTCCTGGACGGGCTGGCCTCTGGTGCGGCCGATCGTCGACGGCGTGTACCGGGTGTTCGCGAGGATCCGTTTGAGGCTGCCCGGTCGGCGGTGCGAGAGCGGGAGCTGCCGCGTGCCGGGGGGATGAGCCGGCGAATCAGTCTTCCAGAACGGTTTCGATCTTCACGCCTGCGCTGAGGGTCTGGTGGACGGGGCACTTCTTGGAGACTTCCAGGATGCGCTGGCGTTGCTCGTCTGAGACCTCGCCGCTGACGGCCAGGACGACCTTGACCGATTCGAGCTTGCCCTTGCCGCTGTCTGTGCGCATGGCGACGGCGTTGATCTCGCGGACCGGGAACTCCTTGCGGTCTGCGTACATGCGGACGGTGATGGCTGTGCAGGAGGCGAGCGAGGCGAGGAGGAGCTCGACGGGGGTCGGGCCGGCGTCTCTGCCGCCGTCCTTGAGCGGCTCGTCAGCGCGGAAAGCGTGGGCGCGGACGCTGAGGTCTGTGGAGTAGCCCTCGCCGAGTGTCGCGGTGACGGCGCCGATGGGTGTTGAGTCGCTCATGGTGGGCAAGGATAGGGGCGCTCCCTTCGAGAGCGATAGGGTCGAGGGGAGGGAGTTGAGCAGGCGAGGGGAGGTTGGGTAGGAGAATTCGCCGGCGGTCCGGACTCTCTCTGGCGCCGGCCCCTGCGGCGATCCGCTCCTGGCACGCGGCGTCGTCAGCAGCCCGCGGCGAACAGAAAAAGGAACGCGAAGAAATCTTCCGCGTCGATCACGCCGTCGGGGACCAGGAAATCGGGGGAGGTCGGCGACGAGGAACCAGTGATATCCGCGCGTGGGTCGGCGTCGGCGAAGAGCCTGAGAAAGGTGAAGAAGTCTTCGGCGTCGACCACCCCGTCGGGGACCATGAAACTCGGTGAGGCGGGGTCCGACGAGCCGGAGATATCCGCCTCGCAAGTGCCCTCTGTGACGGCGTCCCAGACCTTCTGAGCGACAAAGTCTGCGCCGGACGGGCGGGGATGGATGGTGTCGAGCAGCAGCGACTGATCGATCGGTCCACCAATGACTCGGGGAAGGTTCACGAAGCCGATGCGTTCGGGGTCGACGCGAGTTGTGCCGGAAAAGGCGATCGAGAAGAGGCCCGAGGCCATCTCGAGCGCGACCTCCTGCTCGATGCTGTTTTCGGTGCCGTAGGGCGGGACGAGGAGAAACCTCGGCTGCGCCCCGTTGTCGGCGCTGATGCGGTCGTAGCGATCGATCAGTTCGATCATGTCGTCGTGCCAGCGCTGCGTGAAGATGCCGTCGTTGGCGCCGAGCTGGATATAGATGAGGTTCGGGTTGCCGGTGTGGCGGAGGTACTCGCGGAGGTGCTCGTCGGCGTAGTGGCCGTCGGAGAGATGGTTGCGGAGCCTCGAGCCGCCGATGGCGATCGCGTCGAGCTGGAACCCCTCGACACCCGGGAGGTACACACGCGTCGTCAGGGCGATGAAATGGTCCGGCTGGATCGACTCGTCGTGCTGGCCCCATGAGTGGATGCGGAAACGGGCCTCGCTGTTGCCGGGCGGGATCCGCGGCGCTTCGACACCGATGACCTGCGGCTGACCGGTGATATCGAACGGATCGGAGTTCACCGAGCCGACGCCGCCCCGAAACCCCTGGGCGATGAGCGAGGGGATCGACTGCGGGGTACGGAACAGCACGAATGTCGCCCCCACCTCGTCGTCTGTAAACCAGGGGCCGTTGCGCCAGACGCCGCTGAGATTGAGCTGCGTGCCGTAAAGACTGGTATTGCTCGCAACAGCGGAGTGCTGGAAGAGCGCGTCGATGTAGGTGGCGGGGCTGAAGTTGGAGTAGCCGTAGGTCGCGGGGTAGCTGCCGCCGCCGTGGATCCCGACCGTCGCGGCCCATGCGGGGGGGATCCACATCTGCATCGTGGGGAACTGGCTGTTCGACGGCGTGCAGACGCCGACCCAGCGGTCCGGATCCCATGTGCGGATGACGCCCCAATACATCGAGCTCTGGCTCGCGGTGTTCGACTGCTTGCTGGAAATGCTGTCGCCGATGATGACCATGCGGCAGTCGCCGCCCGTGATCATCTGCCCGATCTCAGAGCCCGGTCCGACATTCCACGACAGCGGCGCGGCATGCACGGCGCCGACAAGCGTCACGACAACGGCAGCGCCGACCAAACGATTACGGAGCATCGTGTGCGTACCTCCTCCGGCTTCGCCACCGGCGATGGATGAAATCTACCACCGGAACCGTCCCCCGGCGAACAGAGCAGAAAAAAAGCCGCGCGGGCGGGCCCCACGCGGCTTGAAGACGGGTTCGATTCTCGGACCGTGGCCGGGATCAGCAGCCGGCGGCGAACAGGCCGAGGTACTCGAAGAAGTCGTCGGCGTCGATCACGCCGTCGTTGTTGATGTCGGCGCGGGGGTCGGCGTCGGCGAACCACTGGAGGAAGAGGAAGAAGTCGTCGGCGTCGACGACGCCGTCGCCGTTGAGGTCGGCGGGGCATGTCGGCGCGCCTTCGAGCGTGACGCGTGCGGCGGGCAGCAGCGTGCCGTTGACGAGGAAGAACTGGAAGCCCTGGTTCGAGCTTGTGGCCCAGAAGCCGGTGATGCTCTGGTCGTTGCGGTGCCAGCCGCCGGTGGCGCTGCCCTGGCCGATGACGGTGAGCCAGTAGGTCTGGCCTGCGTCGAGGATGGTAAAGCCGTTGCCCTGGAGGGTGATGAAGGGATCGGAGGCGTCGCCGCCCTGAACATTCGTCCACTCTTCGAGGACGAAGCTGACGCCGTTGGCGTTGCCCGAGCGGATCTGGAATGTGTAGTTGTTGTCGCCGGCGTCGTGGCGGAAGGCGGTTCGGATCTGCGCGAGGGTTCCGCCCTCAGCGGCGGTGAACATGTGGCCGGTGGCGACGGGATTGCCGGCGGTCGAGTTGGGGCCTCTGACGGCGTGGACTTCCGGCGCGAATGAGTCGCCGGGGCCGAAGGTGTCGAGCGCCACGGGCTGCGCCGAGGCGAGCGGCGCAATAACAGCGATCAGTCCGACCGACGCCAGCTTCTGCACATTGATCTGCTTCATCACTCTTTCCTTCCGAATGGGGGTGACCGAATCTTCGGGCCAAGTTCACCGCGAGCGGAGCGCGGTCGCCCGATGAACTGCAAACTCCTCGACTGAAGATAAGGCCGATCGGGCTCGGAGTCCACGCGTTGAGGCGGCAGGTCGCGCGGGTTCGGACTCGGATCGAAATCTACTGAGCGGAATACAACCGGAGTGCAAAAAGAAGCGCCGACCCTCGGGGGCCGGCGCTCGCGCGGTACAGTCGCTTCTAGGTAGGTACTAACCCCAGCGGGGCGGTTGAGGGGCTCAGCAGCCGGCGGCGAAGAGGCTGAGATAGGCGAAGAAGTCGTCGGCGTCGATCACGCCGTCGCCGTTGATGTCGGCGCGGCTGTCGCCGGAGGCGAAGAGGCTCAGGAAGAGGAAGAAGTCGTCGGCGTCGACCACGCCGTCGCCGTTGAGGTCTGCGGGGCAGGTGGGGGCGGCGTCGAGGTCATAGTGGAGCAGGGCCGATCCGACGGAGGTGCCGGCGGCATCGGAGAGGTTGGCGACGATGAGGACTGCGTCGTCGAGGAAGGCGGCGCTGTTGTTGGCGAACGAGGAGATGGTGAAGGTCTGGCCGTCGATGCTGACGGCGTCGCCTCGCCGGGCGATGACTCGTTCGTTGTTGAGAACGATGACGGAGTTGAGGGCGCTGTCGGCGTTGTCGGTGGTTCCGCCGACGAGGTAGTCGCCGTCGGGCCCGCCGACATTGACGAAGAAGGTGGCCGCGAAGGGTCCGTCGTCGAAGAGCTCTGTCGCGCCGTCGAAGATCGGGGCGCCGCGCTGGGCGATGATGTCGCCGTTGCGGACGACGAAGTCGTGGCCGTCATCGTTGCTTGCGCGGGCCAGCCAGTCACCGACGCCCGAGAGCGTGGTGTTGTGGATGGAGACGATGGGCGAGGCGAAGGTCCCGAAGGGGTGGAGGGTCTGCATCTTCGCGTCGTTGTTCACGACGACTGTGCGGAGCTGTGTGCCCGAGGGGAAGTTTCCGGGGATGCGGAGGCGGGCCTCGGTCATCCATGTATTGCCGTCGCCGGAGACGCCGAAGGCGCTGACGGCGTTGGCCTTGATCGTGTCCTGCTCGCCGCTGGGCTGGTTGGTCGGAACATTCACGCCCGACTGGGAGAGGATCTGGTCGCCGAGGATCAGGAAGTTGCGGGTTGCGGCGGGGAGGTCGAGGGAAAGCGTGGTGTAGCCGCTGCGACCGTCGTTGGTCAGCACGGGCTTCTGGATGAAGAAGTTCGCGACGAAGACGCCGGGCAGGCCGGGGACATGGGTGGTCTCGCCCTCGACATCGGCGAACCAGTCGGTGCCGTCGGTGCGGGCGAGGGTGAGGGTGTTGGCGACGGTGGTGACGAAGTTCCACCCGCCGTTGTCGTTGATGGCGACATCGTTGATAAAGGTGATGCCGACATTGAATGCGGGGTTCCAGGGGGCGGGGTCGTCGCTGCGGAGCGCGGTGCCGAACGACACGCCCTGGCCGACGGTATAGGTCTGGGCGGCGTTGCTTCCGCCCTTGACGATCCAGTAGTTGCCGCTGGGGCTGGCGAAGGGTCGCTCGGCGAAGTTGCTGAACTCCTCGCCTGCGGCGCCGCCGGGGATGGCCGATGTGGTCAGCCCGGGGACGGTGGTGATGAGGACTGTGGGCTCCTGGGCGACGGCGAGGCCGGCCGCGGAGGCCAGAACTGCGGGGGCGATTACTCTCTTGAACATTCGGAATCTCCTCATGGGAACGCGAGCCGGGCGTCCGCCCGGCTTCGGTCTGCGCTCGATCGGCGAGCGACTACGGGGTTCTCCGCCGCCGGGTCCGTTGTTGAACGGGGGGTTCAGCCGGGCATGCGGTGAACAAACACTACGCCGTGCGCGCGACGCGGTTGCGTAAAACTCGACGCGGGTCGATCGGAACGGCGGACGACGGGTATTCGTGCGAGGGACAAAAGGCGAACGATCGCGCCCAGCCTGCCGTTAGACGCGTTCCGGCCGGACGGGGCTTTGCGTGGCCGGCTGTCGATCAGGAACACAATCTGTCGGCGCAGAAAAACGCCCCGCGACGGGCGTGCCGTTGCGGGGCGGTTTGTGGATGATTCGATCGGTGTTCAGCAGCCCGCGGCGAAGGCGCTGAGGAAGGCGAAGAAGTCGTCGGCGTCGATCACGCCGTCGTTGTTGAAGTCAGCTCGCGTATCGCCGGCGGCGAAGAGCTGGAGGAAGAGGAAGAAGTC
>SLFH01000308.1 GCA_007124345.1 Phycisphaerales bacterium
AGTCTGCCTCGCGCCGCTCGTCGGCAGCGCTGAAGATCTCGCCGGCGTCGTAGTCGACCTCGAGGGCTTGGATCGACCCGAAGTGGTAGGGCGAGGGGGGCTGCTCGATGCCGGCGTAGCCGCGGCCGAGCAGGTCGTTGACGACGTCGTCGCTCCAGGGCGCCTCGGCCTCGAGGGTGGCCCCCTCTAGGTGGAAGCGAGGCGCGGCCACGACCGATTCGAGGTCCTCGCCGTGCAGGGCCCAGCGCGACAGCACGGACGCCAGGATGCTGGGGATGCGGCGGCCGCCCGGGGTGCCGACGCCGAGCACGGGGCGTCCCTGCTCGTCGGCGACGATCATGGGCGAGCTCCACGTGAACGACCGCTTGCCGGGGGCGGGGTCGTTGGCCTGCCCGCGGCCCTCGTCGAAGCGGCGGAGGTGGTCGTTGACGAAGAACCCGCGGACCGGCCCGAGGGCGACGCCCAGCCCTACGGCGGCGGGAAGGCCCTCGGCGGTGTGCTCGGTGTAGACGAGTTGGTGGCGGCTGGACGAGCTGGTCAGGCGTGTCGAGACGAACCCCGCCGCGGCAACGCACGACGCGAAAACACCCAGCGCGATCAGTTGCAGAACGGTGTTTCGTTGCATGGCACTGTCTCCCCGGCTACCAACGCCGGCGGACGGGTGATTGTTCGCCTTCGGCCCGGGCGGGCCGGGCCTTGGGGCCTCACTGACCCGAATAGATCGCCAGCTCGCGTCTGCGGAAGATCAGCACCGCGACCGCGTAGACGATCAGGGTGAACAACGCCAGAACGACGAGACCCAGCGCCGTATCGCCCAGACTCAGCAGCCGCCCGTCGACGAGACGGGAGGTCGGCCTCAGGCTGGCGTAGATGCGGAAGAAGTCGCTGATGACCAGCGCGATCTGCTCGGCGACATATTTCCACCAGATCAGGTTCCCGTCGTGGTCGCGGATTCTGTAGGACTCCAGAGAGCCGGCGAGGAAGCCCGCGGCCTCGGCGCTGAGGAAGATCACCCCGGCGACGAGCGTGGCGACGGGGAAGCTCAGGAAGGTCGCGGTACAGATGCCCAGCATCGCCAACGCCGCGAGCTTGAGCCAGAGCACGAAGATCACGCGCATGAAATTGGCGCGGTAGTCGCCGACGCTGTAGAGGAGCTGGAGCCCGCCGTTCTCGTCGATGTAGAGCGGCCCCGACAGCTGCATGCCGGTTTCCCACCATCGGTCGTCGTCGCGCCCGTGGTTGTACATGTAGAACTCCAGGACCCCGTTGGCCTGGATGATGTCGTTGGGGAGCGTCATCGTCTGCGTGACGGCGGCGGCGGTCTTTCGGTGCGTCGAGAACGGCCCGCTGGACCCCATGAAGAGGAACTCGATGTCGTAGAAGTGCGTCGGGTTGTTCTCGTCGGAGTTGACCTTGAAGCGGATGGTGACGGGGCGCGTGCTCCGCCTGGCGCCGTCGAGGTTCTCGAAACGGAAGTACCGGGGCACGGCCTGCGCACCCGTCGGGGTGATGATCGGCGGTTCGAGCGTCATCGCGTGGACGGTCGCCGAGCGGAAGGTGTCGCGGACAACTTCCTCGAACTCCGCGTCGGTCTGGGCGAAGCCCGGCTCGATGCGGCGCCGGCTCTCGATGTACTCCCGGAGGCTCTCGCGGAAGCCGGGGTCGTCCATTCGGAAGGGCGGCTCGGGCTCGGCGGTCACGCGTGCTGAGAGCACCTCGGTCTCGAGCTTCAGGCGGTCCTCGCTGATGAGCACGCCCGTCGAGGCGGGCTCGAAGGCCCGGATCTCACCTGCCGCGGGCTGCACGCGAAGGTATTCGACAAACAGGAAGACGCCCGAGGCGCAGACCGCCAGCAGCACGGCGTTGAGGCCGGCGACGCCGAGCCACTTTCCGAAGATGTACTTGGCCGGGGAGACGGGCTTGGTGACTGTCTGCCAGATGAGCTTGTCGCGCTGCTCGAAGGCGACGGTCGCGACCGAGAAGAGCAGCGTGAGCAGGGCGATGATCCAGAACGCCCCGCCCGTCCCGTACTGCAGGAAGGACTGGATGCGGAAGCGGAGCTGTCGCTCACCGTCGAGCAGTCCGGGCAGGGCCGCAAGGGCGAAGACCAAGAGCACGATGAACAGCAGCGAGAGCTTCAGGCGGACGGCCTCGGCGAGCACGTTGCGGGCGATGGCGAAGACAGGGCCGGGGCCGCTGAAGGCAAGACGCAGAAACTGCATCAACGCCGTAAACGACGCAGAGAGCGCGAGCACCCCCGCCCCGATCAGCGCGAAGCTGCGCGTGGGCTCAAAGAGCCAGAGCGGGACGACGACCACCCCCGCGATCAGGCCGATGCCGAGGTAGGTCAGCGCCAGCCCGAGCCAGACGATCACCAGGGCCACGAAGCCGCCGGCGCCGATCGCAAAGGCCCTGCCGGTGGGATTGTCCTGCTGCTCTGCGATGCGCTGGACGGCCGCCAGCGCCGAGGCGTCGTCGCCCGCGCGGGCGAGCGACTCTCGCCCGTCGGCCTCTTGTTCCTGGGCGGCCTCGACCTGGGCGAGGCGTTCCTCGACCGCTTCGCGGCTGCCGATCGCGTCGAGCGCCACGGCGCCGAAGCCGAAGAGCATGAGGCCGACGACAACGGCTGACGCGGCGATCTTGAACCCCAGCGATTGCTGGAGCCTGTCGAGCCTTCTCAGCGTTTCGCCGAGTCTCACTGCTTGCGCTCCCGGCCGCTCTGGCCGTCGCCGTCGTTCTTATCGGGCTCGCCGGAATCCAGCAGGGAGCCGATCACATCCATGTCGACGCGGTCGTCGGTCGGGCGTTCCTTGCGGTCGGCTTCTTTCTCCGGGCCCGTCTCGGGCCGCTGCTCCGGCTCGGGCGCCGGCTCCGTCTCGGCGTCGGCCTTGTTGAGCAGGTCGCCGATGACCGAGGCATCGGGGCCGTCGGGGCCCTTTCTCTTCTCGACAGCCTCTTCGACCTCCGGTGGCGGCGGCACATCGTCGACCGCGGAGACGAGCTCCTCGATGAGGCGTTCGCCCGTGGCGGTGCCTCGGAGGAAGGCGGCGACCTCTCCCCCGTGGGTGGCGCCGGAGGTTTCGAGCTTCTCTGCGCGGGCTCGTTCGACGATCTCGAGGAACTTTTCTTCCAGCTTCTGGCGCGGGTGGGAGACGGTGAGGATGGACTTCTCGCCGCCGGTCCGCTCGCGGATGATGCGGTCGATCTCGGCGATGGTCGAGTCGTCGAGCAGTTCGGACTCGATGGTGGTGCGCGAGTTTCGGACGAGCAGGTCGTCGCGCATGCCCTCGTCGCGCTTCTTGCCGCCGTAGAGGATGACCATGCGGTCGACGCAGTCCTCGACATCGGCGAGGAGGTGGCTGGAGAGGAGGATGGTCTTGCCCCGCCTGCCGAGCTCGATGATGAGGTCCTTGACCTGTCGCGTGCCCAGAGGGTCGAGGCCCGTGGTGGGCTCGTCGAGGATGAGGAACTCGGGGTCGTTGATGAGCGCCTGGGCGAGGCCGATGCGGCGCTGCATTCCCTTGGAGTACTCGCGGACGGGACGGAACTGCGCCTGGGTCAGGCCGACCATGTCCAGCAGCTCTTCGATGCGCTTCTGGCGTTCGCGGTGGGTGAGGCCGAAGAGCTTGCCGTAGTAGTCCAGCGTCTCGCGGGCGTTGAGGAAGCCGTACATGTACGACTCCTCGGGGAGGAAGCCGATGCGTTTCTTGGTGGAGACATCGGTGGGGAGCTTGCCGAAGACGGCGAGGCGCCCGGAGGTCGGCCTGAGGAGGCCGAGGATCATCTTGATGGTGGTGCTCTTGCCCGAGCCGTTGGGCCCGAGCAGCCCGAAGATCTCGCGCCGGTTGATCTCGAAGGTCAGGTTGTCGACGGCGCGGGCGCGGTCCCTGAGCCAGAAGTCCTTGAAGACTTTGGTCAGGCGATCGGCCGCGACGACCGGCCTGTCTGGCGATGCGGCGGACTGGGTCATTCGGTCTCCGTCGGCACGTCAGCCGGCGTCCATCTCGACGCGTGTTGTGTCGACCTCGAACTCGCGACGCTCGAGCTCACGCTGGCGTTGACGCTCGATCTCTTCGGCCCGGCGCTGCTTCTGCACGCGTTCGAGCGTGCGCATGATCTCCGGGTCGCGGCCGAAGCGCATCTCCGTCCCCCTCACGCCCTTGGGCTGGAAGAAGAGCTCGACCGCGTCGCGGTTCATAAACGCCAGCCACGCGTCGGACCAGTCGCGATGGATGGTGACGCTGGGGTTCTCGCGGAACTGGGCGAGGCGGGCCTGGTAGGTGGCAAAGTCGGTGCGACGCCGGGCCGACTCGGTGAGCTGGTAGGTCCTCGCGTCGCTGACGAGGCTGTTCACCTGGCCGCTGGTCTCGGGGTCCTCCATCAGCGTGTGGATCTCGGCGAGCCAGCGGTCCCGGTCGGCGATCGCGAGTTCGACGGCCTCGGCGTCGTTGTCCTCGCGGGCCGCACGCTCGCGGTCGGTCGCCAGCTCGTACTCGCCGATGAGCTCGACGAGACGCTCGGCGGCGGGGATGGACCCCGCGGCCCCGAGCAGTGCGCCGCGGGCGTGCGCCCTGGAGTTCTCGACCTCGCGCTGCGCCTCGGACTGGGCGGAGGAGACCTGGTTGAACGCGCTGCGGGCCGCCAGTGGCGGGACCTTGCTGATCAGCTCCATCGACTCGACGCGGATGCCCGAGCCGATGTCCTCCAGCAGGTCGCGGGCGGTCGAGCGGACGGCGATCGAGAGCGAGCCCTCGCCGCTGCCGCCCTCGCGGAGCACGCCGTCGATCGACTGCTCGGCGACATGGCGGACGACGGCGCGCTTGGTGACGGCGCGGATGATCCGCTCCTCGTGGTCGGGGTGGATGTTGCGGATGTAGGAGGCGGGCTCGCGCCGCTGGTAGGTGACGCGCCACTGGGCGTGCACGAGGTTCTGGTCGCGGGTGATCAGCGAGCCGTCGTTGGCCGGGTCGAGGCTCGGGCGCCCGCCGAGTTCGTCGATCGAGCGGCGGCGCTCGGTCTCGGTCAGGAAGGGCCAGAACTCGCGCGAGCTGTCCAGCGCGACCCGCTCGGTGCCGGTGCCGACCCTGATCAGATCGCCGATGGGGAAGGGCCACGAGAGCTGGAAGCCGGGCGTGAGGTTGTCGTCGGCGACGCGCCCGAAGACCAGACGCACGCCCCGCTCGCCCTCGTTGATCTGCCGGGCGCCGCTGAGGAAGAACAGCAGCACCAGCGCGATCATCGCGAACTGCACCACGCGCATCGTGATCCGCAGCGCGTCCGCCAGCGACTCGTGCGCCGGATCCATCAACGAGCCGGTCTCGCGAGGCGTGCGACGCTGCAGCGTGACCGATGCCTCACGCTGCGCGGGGGCGTCACCACCCGAGATCGGGTCCTGGCCCTGGTTGCTGTTGCCTTCAGTCACCTTGTCCCTCCCGTCGGGAAACGGGTGTCTGCGCGGGCTCTTCGAACACGCCCAAGTAGGGCAGCCCGTCGGGGCCGATGTCCTCGATCGACTGGGGGCTCAGCAGCCGCAGGCCCGGCAGATCGGTCGAGAGCAGGAGCGTTGTGCGGTTGGCGAGCGAGTCGCGGAGCATGTCCAGGTTCTTCAGGAAGATCGCCAGACGGGGCTCCTCGGTCATGCCTGCGAGGTACTCGGCCGCCTCGCGGTCGCCCAGCGCCCGGATCTCCGCGGCCCGCGCCCTCGCGAAGGCGAGGATGCGCTGGCGGTCGGCCTCGGCGTCGGAGCGGATGCGGGCGGCGACCTGCTGGCCCTGGCTGCGAAGCGTCTCGGTCTCGCGGTTGCGGGCCGCCTGCATGCGCTCGATCACCGCCTGGGTGACCTCCTGCGGCAGTCGGACGCGGCTGACACCGATCTGCACGACCTCGATCCCGCTGTCGGCGAGGCTCCGCTCGCCCACGCCCGCGCCCTCGGCACGCATCTCTTCGAGCATCCGCTGCTCGAGCTCGGGGATCCTGCCCCCGCGGCCCGAAGGCGGGAAGAGGTCCGTCAGCGCGTAGCGGCCGATCAGCGACTGGCCGGCACGCAGACGCCCGCGGACCACTTCGTCGGCGGCGTTGAAGTGGCGCTCGGCGCTGTCGCCGGCGCCGCTGTACTCGCGGAAGAACGCCATCGGATCGCTGACCCGCCAGATCGCGTAGGCCTCGACGATGAGCGGCCGGCCGTCGGCGGTCTGCTGCGTCTCGGCGGTGGTCTCGATGATCCGCAGGCGGGTGTCGTACTTGGTGACGATCTGGAAGGGGAACGGCCAGCGGAAGTAGATGCCGGCCCCCTTTGGCTCGGCGTCGGCGGGGGCCCGGCCGAAGGTCGTCACGACCGCCGTCTCGGTGTATCGCACCGTGTAGGTGAACATGAACGACGCCAGCGCGATGCCGAAGACGGCCACGAGACCCCAGATGACAACTGCCTTGATGCGCACTCTATGGCTCCTAATACGCGGTCACGCGCGTCACTGATCGGTGTCATCCTGAATGAAGATGTCCGCCGCCGAGGTCCGCTCCTGGAGCATGTAGACCGAATCCACGAGGTCCGGTCTGTCGGTGACGTACACCCGTGTGTTGTTCATGATGTCTGCGAGGGTGTCGAACCAGCGGATCGCCATGAACAGGCCCGGGTTGGCCCGGAAACCGGCGAGCTCGCCCTCGTACTGATCCCGCAGCGCTCTGTCTGACATGTGCCTCGTCCAGCGTTCGGCCCTGGCCCTGGCCAGCAGACGCGACGCCTCCCCGCCACGCGCCAGCGCCTGCTCGATCTCGATGGTCACATCGAGAATCTCCTGGTCCGAAGCTCTCGCCTCGCGGAGACGCTCGAGCTGATCGAGCAGTTCGATCGCCCGCTCGGCGTCGCGCTCCGAGCCAGCGGCCTCGGTCAGCTCGCGGATCGCCCGGCCCCGCGAGCGGCTGTACAGGGCCTCGTTCTTGGCCTCCTGCACGATCACATTCTCGAAGGCGGTCGCGGCCCGACGGGGCGGGTGGACGCCCTGGTACCCGACGAACGCGACGCGCACGCCGGCGTTCTGGCCGCTGGTGCCGATGGCGTCGAGCGAGCCCGAGAGCCTCGACGCGAGCTCCTTGCGGATATCGGACCGCACTTCGCCCAACGCTTCGTCCAGCGTGATGGTCGAGAGGTAGAGCATGACCTCGCGCCGGCCGATCGCCTTGATGATCTCCTCGCGGTGCTCGGGGGTGGCGAGCTGCTCGAAGGAGAGCACATCGTCGATCACATAGTGCAGGGGGACTTCCGCCGCGATGAGGCCGAAGTCGGCCAGCTCGTCCTCGCCCCCCGTGCCCTCGTCTGCCCGGACGATGGTGAAGACCTCTTCGGCCGCGTGCTCGTTGGTCCAGAGGATCGGCTGGTGGGGCGAGGTGACCGGGGGCGTGGAGAGCTGGACGGTGCGGATGCCCGTCGCGGTGCGGATGCGGGCGACGATGTTGCCCCGCTCGTCGCGGTTGATGAACTCGGGGACGACGACGCGGTCCATCGGCCAGGGCAGCTTGAAGCGCAGGCCCGGCTCGACGATCGCCGCCTGACGCCCGAACCGCTCCAGCACGCCCACCTGGTGGGGCTGCACCACAGCGACGGAGGTCAGCAGCCAGCCCACGAGGAGCCCGAAGAGCACCAGCGTGCCGGCCCAGCGGCTGAACAGCTTGTAGAACCAGCTGCCGGTGATGTCGGTGCCGAACTGGTAGTTGATCGCGTCGCCGATCGACTGGGCCACCCTGTCGGGAGCGGCGATCAGGCCGAGCATGCGCGAGTCGAACGCCGGACGCGGGTGCTCGTCGACCTTCCGGGGGCGGTAGATCTCAAGCAGCAGGTTCAGCAGCGTTTCGACGCCCAGCAGGATCATCACCAGCGGGAGGACGACCGTCAGATAACGGAGCAGGGTGTCCGGCCCGGCGATCTTGAAGAAGTGCCCCACCGCGATCAGGGCCCCGAAGACCGCGACGCCCACAGCCGCCGATGCGCCGGCGTTCAGGTTCACCCAGACCTTCTGCTTGCCCATCCCCGAGCAGAAGCGGGCGAAGATGAACCCGATCACGGTCGCCGCGAGCGAGACGAACAGCGCGAAAAAAGTATCGGCCGCGAACTCCCGGTCCAGGTCGCCCATCAGCTCCCGACCCGCATTGAAGCGGACGACGCCGACGGTCACCATCGACCCGCCGACGATCAGCCCCATCACGGGCAGGAAGAATCGGTACAGCGCCCGCAGGCGCCTCGCGGCCACGCGGAGCTCGTCGCCCGACTGCTCGAAGACGCTGGAGGCCGAAGCGCCCGACGACTCCATCGCCTCGGCCTCGAAGGCCTCGACCCGCTCGCGCCGGTGCTGGTCGAAGAGGATGATGAGCGTCAGCCACGAGACCAGGCCGATGGCGGCGTAGATCGAAGCGGTGATCGCCGCGTGGTCGTTCGCGAAGGTGCCGTAGAACACCAAGAGCACCGCCATCACGAGCTGGATGGCGATACCGATGATGCTGATGTTCAGCGCCCGACGGTAACTGGAGAAGTCTGGTTTCATGCCGCGACGGCTCCCGGAGAGACCCCGAACCGCTGTTCCTGCTTCCAACCCATTCCCCGCGTGCGGAGTGAAACACACCGCGGGGCGCCGAGACCCGACGCCCACCGCCGAGGGGCGGGATTGTCTCGGGTGACGGGCCACTTGTCCACCCGGCGAAGCGGAAGGAACGCCCCGAAACCCGAAGATCCCCGGAACGGGGCTCGCCGGCGCGGGCCCGTCGGTTGAGAGCCCGCAGCGAAAAACACCTCCCCTGCGGAGATCCACCGAGATACGCTTGGCGCGAACCCGGGTTCAGTGGCGGCGTAAAATTCCGGCCACCACCCCCGGCCGATCGGCCTAAGGGACATGTCAAAGATCGCGAATCCCCCAACCGGAAGCCTTCCCTGATGCCATTCGCTCAGGTCATCGCCATCGCCAGAACGACCTTCGTCGAGGCGATCCGCCAGCCGATCTACTTCTTTCTGATCGCGCTCTGCGGGGTGATCCAGATCTTCAACACCTGGGGCACCAACTTCAGCATGGCCTACAGCACCTCCGCGGAGGTCTCCGCCGACGACCAGCTCCTGCTGGACATCGGCATGGGGACGATCTTCGGTTGCGGCGTCCTGCTGGCGGCCTTCATCGCCACCGCGACCATCAGCCGCGAGATCGAGAACAAGACCGCCCTGACCGTCATCAGCAAGCCCGTTGGGCGGGCGACCGTCGTGATCGGCAAGTACATCGGCGTGACCGTCGCGATCATGATGGCGACCGCCGTCATGCTCCTCTTCCTGCTCCTGAGCCTCCGCCACGGGGTACTCACCACCGCCGCGGACGACCCGGACCAGCCGGTGATCCTCTTCTCGTTCGTCGCAGCGCTGCTGACGTTGGGGCTGGCGGCGTGGTGCAACTACTTCTACGGGTGGTCGTTCACACAGGTCGCCTCGACCCTGGTCCTCCCCACATTCCTCCTGGCCTACCTCGGGGTGCTCCTCTTCAGCAAGGAGTGGCGCCCCCAGCCGCTGGGCACGGACTTCATGCCCGCCGTCACCCTCGCGTGCGGGGTGCTCGCTCTGGCGATCCTGGTGCTGACCGCCGTCGCGGTGGCGGTCTCGACCCGGCTGGGGCAGGTGATGACGATCGTCGTCTGCGCCGGGCTCTTCCTCTTCGGGCTCCTGGCCAACCACCTCGTTGGGCGCGGCGCGATGGACAACAAGGTCATCGCCTACATCCAGTCGGTCGAGTCGGTCGACCTGGCCGACCAGTCCTTCTCGATGCCGGGGCAGCGGTACACCGTCGTGCTCGACGGGCCGCCAAACGAGGACATCCTGCCCGGCGGCTCGTTCTACTACGGCGAGAATCCGAACGGATTCCGCCTGGCCGTCCCCCCCTTCGCCCCGTTCGAGGGCGACCCCGAGGGAGATGTGCTGGGGCGGGATGTCGAGCCTGCGGTCATCGTCACCGGGGTAGACGGGCTGACGGTCCACATCCGCCACATCGGCGGGCGACCGCTCAATATCCGCAGGCCCCCGATGGTCAACGACGCGGTCTTCCTGCGTCCGACGGAGTACAACCCGGTGCTGTTGACGGCCTGGGTGCTGACCCCGAACATGCAGTTTTTCTGGCTGATGGACGCGATCGCGCAGAACCGCGCGATCCCCGCCGGCCATGTTGCGATGGTTGTGCTCTACGCCGTTCTGCTGATCATCGCATTCCTGGCCTTGGGCGTGGCGTTCTTCCAGCGACGCGATGTCGGGTGACCCTTCCCCGCGTCCGGAAACTTTCCGGGGGTCGATCCGGGAATGACGAACTCCTCCCGGCGTGTTAGCATAGAAACAAGAGCGGCCGATCCGGCGTTCGTCGGAGCCGCCAGGGCAGTGCAGGCCGGGCCCTACGGGGGTTCGGGGGTTTCCAAACAGAATGCGGGCCGTGTCCGCGACAGCTAATCGGAGATATCTGACATGGCTTCCAAGAACGACAAGATCAAGATCGGTTTCGCCATCGCGGCCCTCGTGGTCGCCGGCGTCGTGCTCGCGATGTACTTCGGCGTCATCGGCGGCGATTCCACTCCGCCTCCGTCGACCGAGTATCAGCAGTTGATGGATGAAGCTGACGCGTTCGAGCAGACCGAGGAGTTCCAGCGCCAGCAGCGCCAGCAGAAGCAGGACATCGAGGCCGGTCGCATCATCGAGGCGGGCGCCTGAATCCCCGTGATGCGCGGGCCGCTCGCGGCCCGCGCACAAACAATCAACGCGGGGCCGCGCTCACTGGAGCGCGGCCCCGTTGTGCTTTCAG
>SLFH01000169.1 GCA_007124345.1 Phycisphaerales bacterium
CTCCACCCGTGGCTACAACCCATCGCTCCTCCGGAGCTCGCGAAGAAAACACTGGCGGACAAGCCGCCAGTTCGACAGGTCTCCCGCAATCTCTCCGTCTCTTCTTCTCTTCTTCTCTCCGTCTCTCCCCCCTACCCCCTCCTCACCTCCACCTTGCCTCCCGCGACGTCCTTGATCTGATAGCCCTGCTGCGCGAGTTCGTCGCGGATGGCGTCGGCCTTTGCGAAGTCTTTGGCTTTGCGCGCGTCGCGCCGGTCGGCGAGCTTGGACTCGATCTCCGCGTCGGGTTCGACGCCGATGAAGACGCCGATCTCGGTCGCGGTCTTCTCGGCCCGCTTGAGGCCGAGCACGCCGAGCACCATGTCCATGCGCTGCATCGCTGCGCCGTCGGCGTGTGTCGGGTTCTCGGTGCGGTTGATCCACGCGTTGATCTCGCCGATCGCGCCGGAGACATTCAGGTCGTCGTGCATCACCTCGGCGAAACGGTCGAGTACCTCGGGGCGTTCGCCCTGCTCGCTCGATGCCTCGGCCTCGTCGCGGAAGCGTCGCCAGCGTTCGAGCATGCGTGCGGCGTCCTTGAGGCCCTGCTCGGTGAAGTTGGCATTGGCGCGGTAGTGCGTTCTGATCAGTTCCAGGCGGATCGCGCCGGCCTCGTGCCCTTTGGCCAGGAGGTCGCGGAATGTGTAGAAGTTGCCCTTGCTCTTGGACATCTTCTCGCCGTCGACCATGAGGAAGCGCGGGTGGAACCAGAGGCGGGCCATGGCCGAGCGGCCGGGGTCTTCGTTGAACGCGCAGCAGGACTGGGCGATCTCGCACTCGTGGTGGGGGAAGATGTTGTCCTCGCCGCCGGAGTGGATGTCGATCAGGGGATCGCTCTTGCGGAAGACGGCGTCTGCGACCCCGCGTCCGCGTTCCTGTTCGACGAGGCGGTCGTAGGCCATGGCCGAGCACTCGATGTGCCAGCCGGGGTAGCCCTCGCCCCAGGGGCTGGGCCACTTCATCAGGTGCGAGGAATCTTCCTTCCAGAGCAGGAAGTCGGCGGGGTGGCGCTTGGCGGCCTGGTTTTCCGCCTGCACGCGTCCGCCGGCGCCGCCTTTGAGCTGGTCGAGCGTGTTGCCGCTGAGCATGCCGTAGCGGGGAAAGGAGCGGACATCGAAGTAGACGACGCGCGAGCCTGTTTCGCCGACGATGTAGGCGTGCCCGCGTTCGATGAGCTTCTCGATGACGCGGATCATCGAGCCGATCGAGTCGGTGGCCTTAGGCATGAGCGTCGGGTCGCGCTGGGCGTCGATCACGGCCCGAAGGCCCAACGACGTCGCGTCCTCGATGAAGGCCCTGGTGAAGAATGCGGCGACGGAGTAGGGGTCGGCGGGATCGACATCCGCCCCTCCGGGGATTCGTCCGGACTTCTTCGATTCGGCGAGGCGCTGGCCGGCGAGGGCCATTTTGTCCTCGCCCCCGCCGTCGGCGGCCTGGTCGTCGGTCATGTGCCCGACATCGGTGATGTTCATCACATGCACGACGCGCCGGGGTCCGGAGTGGGGCTCCCCTCCGGGGCCCTCGATCACACAGAGCGGCGACTCGATCCACCGGCGCAGCACATCGGCGGCCAGAAAACTCCGGAAGTTGCCGATGTGCCCGAAGTCGTAGACCGTCAGCCCACAGGTGTAGAACGAGATCCGAGAACAGTCGGCGGGCCGGAAGGGCTCGACCTTGCGGGTCAGGGAGTTGAAGATCCGGAGCGTGTGGGCGGTCATGGCGAAGGGTATCGCCGAAGGACCCGACCCGACGCCCGGGACCCGCTCACGGCCGCTAGCGTCATTCCTCCGGCGGCAGGCCGATGTCCTCGTTCCAGAGGTCCGGCCGGTCGCGCATGAAGGCCTCCATCAGCTCGCGGCAGCGATCGTCGCCGGCGAGCACGATCTCGACGCCTTCGTCCTTGAGCCAGTCTTCGCGCCCCAGAAAGCTGTCGTGCTCGCCGATCACGACGCGGGGGATCTGGTGCAGGACCGCCGTGCCCGAACACATGGCGCAGGGGCTGAGCGTGGTGACCATGGTGAGGGTGTGCCAGTCGCGCCGGCGTCCGGCGTTTCGGATGCAGACGGTCTCGGCGTGGGCGGTCGGGTCGCCGCTCTGGACGCGCCGGTTGTGCCCGAGGGCGACGATGACGCCGTCGGGGCGCATGAGCGCCGCCCCGATCGGGATGCCGCCCTCGGCGAGCGATTTTTCGGCTTGGGCGATCGCGGCGTCGAGCGCCGCGCGGTCATGGGGGTTGAGCGTGGTCATGGGTGCATTGCACACGATTCGGTTCCAACACGCAAGCCCCGAGGGGCTTTCCACGGGTTGCGCTGCGCCCGACGCGGAGCGTCGGTCTGCGCTCCACCCGTGGCTACATTCCATCGCCCCGCTGGGGCGAGTGTGAGATGCAGACTGCTTTGAGCACAGGAGGGGCACCGGCGGTCGCCGACGCGCAGCCGTGCCACCGACCTCCGCGGGAGGTCGGTGCTCTTGCATCTCCGCCTTGTCATTGTGCATCAAACGCACCGACCTCGCAAAGCCGGGGTCGGTGGCACGCGGATCGCAAACGGGCGGCCCGGGGGGCCGCTCACACCGGGAGGGTGGTGTGAAGGGCTGGTCCCCGGGCCGCGCCGGAACGGGAGCTTGGAAACTTCAGGATGGTTGCTTCAGAACAGCAGGCGGACCCCCATCACGAGGCCGAACTCGCGCTCCATGCGATTGTTGACATCCTGGTAGAGCGGGGCTTGGACGCCGAGCTCGAAGGCGACCTCGGGCGATTCGAAGAGGATGCCGGGGGAGATGAACAGCTC
>SLFH01000064.1 GCA_007124345.1 Phycisphaerales bacterium
GCGGGGAGCCTTCCTCGATCGGTTCGCTCGACGCGCTGCTGCCTTTCGATGAGCCGCTGGTGGCGCGTGTTGAGGACGGCGGCCCGCTCGGCGAGCAGGTTCGCCGTGAAGCCCGCGAGCGTCTGGAGGCGTCGATTGTCGGGCTGCCCGAGGAGTTCCGCGTGCCGCTGGTGCTCAAGGAGATCGCGGGATTCTCGATGCCAGAGGTCGCGCAGATCCTCGGGTTGGAGGAAGGGACGGTTCGGAGCCGTGTGCACCGGTCGAGGCTGAAGCTCCGAAAGGCGATCGAAGGGGCGTTGCCCAAGGGCGAGTCGCCGCCCCCGGCCTACCCCGAGCAGACCTGCATGGACCTGCTCAACGCCAAGCAGTCCGCCCTCGACCGGGGCGTCCCGTTCGATACGAGCGTCGTCTGCGAGCGGTGCAGATCGGTTTTCGAAACGCTCGACCTGACCAAGGAGATCTGCCGGGATCTGGCGGCGGGCCAGCTTCCCGAGGGCGTCCGCGAGCGTCTGGCGGCCAAGCTCGCCTGAGAGTCCGGTTAGAAGCACTGGCCGGCTGTCGGGCCCGGACAGTTTTTCTCATATAATCGGAAGCGGACGGGAGTGGTCCCGTTTCCGCGCGGCTCTAAGAGACGGAGGGCGGGGCGCCGGCCCGGATCGGCCGCTTCCCTGCGACTCGGAAAGGAACCTTCGATGACGACCAACGCCGCCGAGCATTACGAGCAATGGCCCGAGACGATGCGGGCGATGAAGGAAGCGGTCCCCGAGATCGGCAAAGCCTTCGGCCCGATGTTCCAGCGTCTGATGGGCGAGGGGGCGCTCTCGGTGCGTGAGAAGGAGCTGATCGCCCTGGCGATCGGGATGGCGCTGCGCTGCGAGGCCTGCATCTACTCGCACGCCGAGAAAGCGGTCGGCGCAGGAGCGACGCGGGAACAGATCGTCGAGATGATGGGTGTGGTTGTCATGATGCAGGGTGGGCCGGGGTATGTCTACGCCCCGAAGGTGCTCGAAGCCCTCGACGCTCTGGGGGTCTGAGACGCCCGAGCGCCGCGAAGGTCGCGAGAGGAAAGGAGCAAGACCGTGTTCATGCGGATGGTCTACGACGAGAAGCTCGCCCAAGCGGCGTACATCTTCGGCTGCCAGCGCACCGGCGAGGCGATCGTGATCGATCCCGAGCGGGATGTCGACCGGTACATCGAGATCGCCCGCAACAACGGGCTGAAGATCACGGCTGTCGCCGAGACGCACATCCACGCCGACTTTGTCTCCGGCGCACGCGAGCTCGCCGAGCGCGTCGGCGCGAGGGTCTATATCTCCGCCGAGGGCGGGCCGGACTGGTCGTACCAGTGGCTCGACAAGAAGAAGGGCGGGGGGTCGTACGACCACCAGCTCCTGCGCGACTGGGACTCGTTCCGCATCGGCGCGATCGAGTTCCGCGCCATGCACACACCGGGCCACACACCCGAGCACATGGTGTTTGTTGTGACCGACCACGGGTCGGGCGCGACAGAGCCCATCGGCGTCGTCTCGGGCGACTTCCTGTTCGTCGGGGACCTGGGGCGGCCGGACCTGCTCGAATCGGCGGCGGGGAAGAAGGGGGCGATGGAGCCGGGCGCAAAGGACCTGTTCAAGTCGCTCCGGGTCCTCGACGGTTTGCCCGAGTTCGCGCAGGTCTGGCCCGGGCACGGCGCCGGCAGCGCCTGCGGCAAGGCGCTCGGGGCCGTCCCGATGAGCACCGTCGGCTACGAGCGCCGCTTTAACACGGCGCTCCGCTCAGCGACGGGCGAGAAGGACTTCGTTGATTTCATCCTCGCGGGCCAGCCCGAGCCGCCGCTTTACTTCGCAGACATGAAGCGGGTGAACAAGGAGGGGCCGAGCGTGCTCGGCGAACTGCCATCGCCCACGCGCCTGACGCCGGAGGAACTCCGCTCGCTGGACACCAAGGGCGTTGCGCTGGTCGACACGCGACCGTGGGCGGCGTTCAGGGAGGGGCATGTCCCCGGCTCGCTGTACTTGCCGCTGGATAAGTCGTTCCCGACCGATGCGGGCTCGTTCATCGGTGAAAACGAGCAGATCGTGCTGATCGTGTCGCCGGGGGGCGTGGAGGAGGCGGTACGGGACCTCGTCCGCATCGGTCGCGACCGGGTGACCGGCTGGTACCACACATCCGAGCTCGATCGATTCGTCGGCGAGGGCCGGACGCTGGCCGAGGCGCCGGAAGTCGAGCCCGAGCGGGCGGCTGAGATGATCGGCTCGGGCGGGCCCGGCGTCCTTGATGTCCGGCGCAGGACCGAGTATGACCGGGGCCACCTGCCCGACGCCGTGAACATCTCGCACACACGCCTCGCTTCCCGCCTCGATGAAGCGCCGAGCACCGAGCCGCTCCTGGTCCATTGCCAGAGCGGGATCCGATCCGCCAAGTCGACGGCGTTCCTCCGACGCATGGGGTTCGATGCGGTGAATGTGCGGGGTGGCTACGCGGCGCTCGAAAAGCTCGGCTCGCTCCGTACCGTCGCCGGCGCGGAGTAACGCTCCGGGCGCACAATGAACACAAACCAAGGGAGTCCGCCATGACGACCGCCCAGACCGAGACGAATCAAGCTCCCCCGCAGCGTGACCTTACGCCCGCCCAGATCGAGTCCAAGCTCGCCGAGGGTCGAGCGGTGCTCATCGATGTGCGCGAAGAGTTCGAGCACGCCGAGGAGAAGATCGAGGGCGCCGCGCTGCACCCCCTCTCCAAGCTGGACGCCGCGGAGGTCGAAAAGACCGCCGAGGGCCGGGAGATCCTGCTGCACTGCCGCAGCGGCAACCGTTCGGGCA
>SLFH01000081.1 GCA_007124345.1 Phycisphaerales bacterium
CTGCACCCAGCAGACAAACGGGACCTCCGCCGGGTACACACCCTGCTGCACGCACCAGCGGGGGTAATTGATCACCACGATCAGGTCCGGCTCGAACGCCTCGAAGGCCCGGAGGTGGCCGTGGGCATCGATCGTCGAGCGCTCGTCCGGCTCGATCACAACCTTGGCCTCGTGCCCGAGCGCCCTGAACGCGTCTGCGAGGTCGTGGCTGGCGTGCTGGATGTAGGTTGAGTACCGCGTCGTGGGGATCAGCACCCGCAGCGGCTTGGCGGCGCCGGGGGCGGTCGCGGCAGCGAACCTCGCGGCCCAGTACGCCGCGTCGCTGCCGGCGTAGCGGGAAGTCACCTGCTCGCCGAGGGTTCGCTCCTCTTCCTGCTGCGCCGCGATCGCGTTCTGCAGCACGCCCGCGGCGTCCGGCAGGAGCGCCGTCCGCAACGCCGGCTGGCGCAGGAACGGCCCGGCGATCGTCAGATCCAGTCGCGAGGCGAGGCCCTCTTCAAACCGGGCCGAGGCGTCGGGCCCGATGAAACACTCGACGCGTTCGTGCGAGAGCAACTCGGCCATGTCCGCCTGCGCCAGCCCGTCGAGTGCCTCGGCCGCGTCGGCCTGGAGGACGGTGATGCGCGGGGCGTAGCCGTTGGGGCGGGGCGAGGCCGCCTCGGCGACCGCGATCAGCATCCAGGGCGGGTCGATCCCCTCGACGGTCATCGGCCTGGGGTACTCGCCGAGGGAGGCGAGGTGGGTGCGGGCGAAGTCGGCCGCCATCGCCCGCCCGTCGAACAAGCCGCGCCAGAGCCTGAGGTCGGTCTCGCCGGCGGGGCGGCGGATGTACTGGTTGTCGGCGGTCCGCCGCCAGTCCTCGGAGCGGAGGTTGTCCGCCCAGCGATCGAAGGCGCCGGTGAGTGCCGCGGGCGCGCGCCCGCCGAGTGCAACGAGGTTGGCCCGCGCGGTCCGGATCAGCGCCTCATGGTCTACCCCGTTATCGGGTAGGGTCGCGACCTGGCTTCTCAACGCGTCGACCTCGGGCGCTTTGGCGGCACGCGGGTCGAGCAGGTCGAGCTGCTCCAGCGCCGGGACCTTCAGCCCCAGATGCGCAAGATTTGCCGACACCAGGAACCGCACCATCGCGTCGCCGGGCGCCTGCGCCAGCGCTTGGGCCGCGATCGGCAGCCAGAGCCACGGGCGCATCTGGCGACCGAGGGCGACGATCTCGTCGCGGCTGATCGTGCGCGTGGGGGCCCCGCCTGCTTGTGTGTTCGTCTGGGTGTTCGTCTGGGTCACGGGGTTTGTATCGGAAGGCCCGGGGATTGTCCGACAGATGAAACGGCGTGCGCCGAGACATTTGCGCGCGCCGATGGAGACCGACGATGGGCCAGAGCGGCAAGATCCTGGGCCGCGCCGAACTGCTCGCCCTGCGCGAGCGGCTGCGGCGTGAGGGGCGGACGCTGGTGCAGTGCCACGGGTGCTTCGACATCGTGCACCCCGGGCACATCCGCCACCTGCGCTTTGCGCGGGCGCAGGGCGACCTGCTGCTGGTGAGCATCACCGGGGACGGGTTCGTGGGCAAGGGCGAGGGCCGGCCCCTGATCCCCCAAGAACTCCGCGCCGAGAACCTCGCCGAGCTCGATTGTGTCGACCTGGTCCACATCGATCGCAGCCCGACCGCTCTGGACCTGCTACGCGATCTGCAGCCGGACATCTACATCAAGGGCAGCGAGTACGAGCACAACAACGACCCCCGCTTCAAGGCGGAGCGCGACGCGGTCGAGGCCTCGGGCGGGCGCGTGGTCTTCAGCTCGGGTGATGTGGTCTTCAGCTCGACGGCGCTGATCGCCTCGATGGAGCACTCGGTCGATCCTTTCCATAAGCGCCTCGCCCGTCTGACCCAGCGCCCGGAGCTGGCGATGGCCGAGCTGCACGGGCACATCGAGAAGATGCGGGGGCGGAGGCTGCTGGTCGTCGGCGAAGTCATCCGCGATACCTATGTCTTGTGCGACCAGCCCGAGGTCGCCGGAGAGAGCCCGGTGCTGACTCTCCGGCCGATCGAGCGCCGGGCGTACGACGGGGGCGCCGCGGTGATCGCCAGGCACGCCGCGGCGATGGGGGCAAAGCCGATCCTGCTCACCGCCATGCCGCGGGATACGGCGTCGGAAGAGGTCCGCCAGCGCCTGACTGCCGAGGGCGTCGAGGTGCTCGGCCTCCCCATCGGCGGGACGCTGCCCGAGAAGCAGCGGTTTCTTGCGGGCCAGCAGAAGGTGATGAAGCTCGATCTCGTCGAGCCGATCGTGCTCGACCAGGCCCGCCAGCGGGCGTTCGTCGAGATGGCCGCGGATGCGTGCGGGGGGCGTGGGGGGGGGATCGACGGGGCGATCATCGCGGACTTCGGGCTCGGCCTGCTCGGCGAGACGCTGACGCGGGAGCTGACCCGGCGCATCCGCCCGATGGTGGGGGTGATGGCGGGCGATGTCAGCGGCAGGCGCTCCAGCCTGCTCTCGATGGAGCGGATGGACATGTTGTTTCCGAGCGAGCGGGAGCTGCGCGAGTCGATGCGGATCTTCGACGAGGGGCTGCCGGCGGTCGCGTGGAAGCTGCTCGAACACACGCGGTCGGCGTCGGCGATCATCAAGATGGGGCCCGACGGGCTGGTCGCCTTCGACCGCCTGCCCGAGCCCGGCGAGGGGTGGGAGCGGAAGCTCGGCTCTGAACACATCCCGGCGCTGGCGACGATCGCGATCGACCCGCTCGGCTGCGGCGACGCGCTGATGACCGCCGCGACCCTGACGCGGATTGCC
>SLFH01000296.1 GCA_007124345.1 Phycisphaerales bacterium
CGCTCGCGGGCTTCACGGCGAACCTGCTCGCCGAGCGGGCCGCCGTCCTCAACACGCGCCACCAGCGGCTCATCGAAAGGCAGCAGCGCGTCGAGCGAACCGATCGAGGAAGGCTCCCCGCTGCGCGTCCGATGCATCCTCTTGCACGCGCGGGCGGCGATGGTGTAGAGCCAGGTCTTCGGGTCCGACCGGCCCTCGAAGCCCGCCCACCCCTTCAGGGCGTTCAGAAAGACCTCTTGGACGAGGTCTTCCGCCTTGGTCGGGTCGCCGCAGAAACGCAGCCCGAGCGTGTACAGCCCCGCGGCGTGCTCGTGGGCGAGCCTCGCGACAGCCTGTGCTGCATTCTGCGATGCATCTGGTTCGATCGGGACGGGCTTCTCGGACATCGGGCGAGTCTACGCCGCCGGCAAGAAGGCCCGGTGGGACGATGAGACGCCGGATGCGCACGAAAAAACCCGGCATTGGGGCCGGGTCAGTGGGCGTAACAGGACTCGAACCTGTGACCTCTTCCTTGTCATGGAAGCGCGCTAGCCAACTGCGCCATACGCCCGGGTTGTCGCCCTTGCGGGCAGGGCGAGTATACGCCCCAACAGCCGCCACGCCAAGGGCCCGCCCCACCTTCGGCCGGCCCCGGCCCGGCACCTCCGAGCCGGTGGGTTAGAACGGGAACATAAACGCAAAGTGGACCAGCGGCATGTCGCGGGCGGGGTTGTTGGCTTCGCCCTCGATCCTGGCGTTCGAGATGTGGTGGTGGCGTACGCCGGCGACGAAGCGGGCCGGTCCGTTGCCGATCCGGCGTGTGAAGCCCACGCCCCCGCGCGGGGTGAAGTTCACGCTCGTGCCGCGCGCCGGCGCGTTCTTCTCCGTCCAGAGCGTGCCGAGGCCGAGCTCGGCGAAGACGGACCAGGTGCGCTTGTGTTCGTCCTGCAGGAAGTGCCAGCGGAGACCGAGCTGCGGGTTGACGCCGTAGGTGTTCGGCCCTTTCTGGTCGGCGTACCAGAAGGCGAGCTCCCCGATGACCTCGATGTCGTCTGCGATGAAGTGGTGGAAAGCGCCGTGGAGCTGGTAGTCGGTCTCGTCGCCGAAGTAGGTGGCGACTGCGCCCCCGAAGGACCACCATGTCTCGCGGGCCGTGCCGAACGGCTCGGTGTGCCTCGGCATCACGATATCGAGCGAGGTGTTCGACCACTCCCGCTCGTAGGTGAGCCCGCCGACAGCCAGACCGCCCCCCTCGGCGTTCACGCCCGAGCAGAGCAGACCGATGATCCCCGTGCACGCCGCGATCAGCATCCGATGCATGGGCGGAGGGTACCCATCTGAACCGCCGATCGCACGGAACGACAGCCCGCCGAATCGCCGATATCGTTGGACATGCCGAGGTACGAGTACCGCTGCGAACGCACCGCCGAGATCGTCGAGGTCTCCCACCCGATGTCCGAAACGCTCCGGACTTGGGGCGAGGTCTGCGAGCGGGCCGGGATCGACCCGGGCAAGACGCCCGCCAGCACGCCTGTCGAGAAGGTCGTCAGCCTCGCCAGCATCGGGGGCGCGGGGCCTTCGGGAGGACCGTCCGGAGACGGGCCGCCCCACTCCTGTGGGCCGGGCTGCTGCATGGGTGGCTGAGAGACTGGCCGCTGATCGATCTGGGTCGGGGGATCAGGCGTCGCCGGGCAGGCGTCGCTCGTCGCCATCGTCGGCCTCGGGCCGCTCGTCGGCCTCCTCGCCCTCTTCCAGCCGCACCGCGAGGGACTCGATCCTGCGCTCGATCCGTTCGAGCCTCGCCATCACGCCGTCGAGACGCCGGAAGGCTTCGACCACCTGATCGCTGAGCGCCTCGGACTCGTGCTGTGAAAACGCGAGCGTCTCTTCGACTCGCCTGATCCGGCTTTCCTGATCGCTCATGTGGCCCTCCGCGAAGCGATGATAGCGATCGCGACGCCCCCCACCCCGAACGCCGCCGCTCCGGCCCACGCGAACACCCCCGCCGGCTCGCCGAGCACCGAGCCCCGCAACGCGTCGGTCGGCCAGCTCAGGGGGTTGATCGCGATCACCACGCGCATCCACCCCGCGGCTTCGGACGCCGGAAAAACCGACCCGCTGAGCAGCCACATCGGCATCAGCACCAGGTTCATCAGCCCGTGAAAGCCCGCGACCGAGCCGACCCGCCACGCGAGCGCCGTCCCCACGCCCAGCACGCCCGCGGCGATACACGCCGAAGCGACCATCGCCCCCGCGATCCCCGCCCCGGTGAGTTCGACACCGACCAACGGCCCAGCCAACAGCACCGCCCCCGCCTGGATCAACGCCAAGAGTCCGCCGGCGATGATCTTGGCGCCCGCGATCCCCGCCCTCGGCGCGGGGCTGACCAGCGCCGCCTGCAGAAAACCCTCCTTGCGGTCCTCGATCAGCGTGATCGCGCCGAACACGGCCGTGAAGAGCGCCGCCATCGAGACCATCCCCGGCAGCAGCCATGCGACATACCCCGCGTCGGTCCCGACCGCCGCTCGCGCAAACCCGCCCCCCAGCACCAGCCAGACGATCGCGACGGTACCGAGCGTGCCGACAATCCGCGAGGGCTGACGGAAGAGCCGCAGAAACTCGCGCGACGAGAGCGCCCGCAGCGCTCCCGCCAGCCCGGCCGAGGGCGGGATGACCGCGCCCGATGCGCCGGGCAGGTCTGCGGGCTCTGCCGGAACGACGGCGGGAACAAAGACCGCGTCCTCGCCGGCCTCCTCCCGCTCCTGCCGCTGCGCCGCCATTTCGCCAGTCGATTCGTCCTCGGCCTCGCTCGTCCGCGCCTCACCGGTCAGCGGCTCGCCGGTGATCGCGAGGTAAGCGTCGGCGAGGGTCGGTCGCCGGACCTCGAAGCCGACGCCGCCCTGCACCAACAGCCCCGCGGCTTTCTCGATCGCTTCATCGCCACGCACGACAACACCCGCATCCGTTGGTGCATAGCCGACGCCCGCCCCATCGAGCACACCCGCCGCTCGAGGATCGTCCGAGCAGAGCGTCCGCTCGCCGGCGCGTGCCGCGAGGTCATCCGGCGTGCCGTCGGCGACGATGCGGCCCCCGTGTACCATCACGACGCGGTCGGCCCGCTCCGCCTCGTCGATCTGGTGGGTGCTGAAGACAATGGTGCGTTCGCTGCCTTCAGAATCCGGGCCGAGGAGGGCCTCCCAGAAGGCATTGCGCGAGGCAAGGTCGAGGCCAGCAGTCGCCTCGTCGAGCAGGAGCAGGTCCGGCCCGTGCAGCAGGGCGCGGGCGAGGTCGACTCGCCGGGCCAGCCCACCCGAGAGCGTGGCGACGCGGTCGTGCGCGCGGTCGGCGATCGCGAACTGCTCCAGCAGGGAGGCGATGCGTTCGCGCCGTTCTGAGCCGCGGATGGCGAAGAGCGCCGCGTGCACGCGCAGGTTTTCCTTGACCGTCAGAAGCGGGTCGAGGCTCGGACTCTGGAAGACGGCGCCGGTTTCAGCGCGGATGCGGCGGACGCCGCCCGGCGTCGTCACCGACGCGCCGAGAACCAGCACGCGTCCGGCCCTGACGGGCATCGCGGTCGAGGCGAGTTTGAGGAGGGTCGACTTGCCCGAGCCGTTGGGGCCCAGGAGGGCGACGCGCTCGCCTCGCGCGATCTGCAGCGTGACGCCCGCGAGGGCGTCGCCTGAACGCTTGGCGTACCGATGCGTGACGGCCTCGAACGAGAGAGCGGGCGCGTCGGGGTGTTGAAACTCGGAGGCTTCTTCGGTGCGGACGGGCGTTTCGCCGGAGTCGGTGTTGGCTTCAGCGTCTGGCACGGGCGATCAGAACAGCAGCGTCCGCACGACCGCCTCGGCGACCAGGCAGACGAGCAGCAGCGGCAGGTGCATCACCGACGCGAGGAAGACGCGCCGAGCAGCGGCGGGCGTCGGATCTCGCAGCACCTTGCCCGTCAGCACTACATAAGCGACACCGGTGATCACCGCGACGCTCAGCGAAAACCAACCCAGGCGGTCGGGCAGCGCCAGCACCGGGGCGATCGTCGCGGGGATGAGCAGGATCGCGGTGACGAACATCGTGATCGCCGTGACGCGTCCGACGGGCGCTCCGCCCTCGCCGGCGTCCTTGTGCTTCTGCGCCTCGACGACGGGCAGCACCCGGAAGCCGCCCAGCGCGTAGTCCTCGCGGTACATCCAGGCGATCGCCAGGAAGTGCGGGAGCTGCCAGACGAACATCAGCACGAACAGGCTCCACGCGCCGGGCGCGAGCAGGGCCTGCCACTGGTCCTGCCCTGCGGCGTGCGTCGCGGCGGTCCAGCCGATGATCGGGGGCAAGGCGCCGGGCACCGCGCCCACCAGCGTCGAGAAGATGCTCGCCGGCTTCATCGGCGTGTACATCACGATGTAGCTCACGATACAGGCCAGCGCGACCAGCGCCGAGGCAAGGCCGGTCGCGATCGCCAGAAGCCCCACGCCCAGCACGCAGAGCACCACCGACATCAGCAGGACCGTCTGCGGGCGGACGCGTCCGCTGGGGATCGGTCTGCCGGCGGTCCGCGGCATCTTCGCGTCGCGCTCGCGCTCGGCCCACTGGTTCATCGCGTTGGCGCCCGCCGCCGAGAGCGCCGTGCCGACGGCGCAAGCGAGCAAAGCCGCGGCGAACGACCACGCGGTCCACGACAGCCCGACGGCGGCGATCAGGAACCCGACGACGGAGGTGATGGTCACCAGCCGCGTGATGCCCGGCTTGGTCGATTCGACCAGCGCCCGAGCGACACGAGACCTGGCGTCGATCGACGCGGTGACAGTTGCAACGGGCTGCGCGGGGCTCAATCGCGTCACGCTGGCCTCCGGGGCGTGGTTTGCCGCAGCGCGATCCGAGGGCGAGGCGGCAGGATCTTCCTGCACCGAGTTGTTGCCTGCCTGGAACGGTTGCGGTTTTACAGGAATCAAGTCTAGGCCGCCACAGCGTAACCGGAAGCCGCCTCGGAGGCCCGCCGATCCGCCCTCCCGAACCCCTTGCTGCTCCCCTCGGCCCACTGCCGGGGAGGGTCAGGATCTTCGCCCGCCCGGCCTCTCGGATCCACCCCGTGGAGTGTTCTCAGCGGCCTACCGTTGGCCCGACGGCCCCCGGCCCGTCCGCCGTCCCGGTAGCTCAGCTGGATAGAGCAGCGGACTTCTAATCCGCAGGTCGAAGGTTCGAATCCTTCCCGGGACGCTTGAACCGCCGCCAAACGCATGAAAGACACAGGGCGTCGGCCTGAGCCGACGCCCTGATTCGATCCTGTTATCGCGCCCCGCTCACGCCGTGTGCTTGCGCGGCTTCTTGAGCTGCTTCAGCGGCAGGCGGTCGCGGATGGACTCGATGCCGATCACATACTCGGCGCCCTCGTTGTCCATGTCCGGCAGTTCGTAGATCAGGTCGAGCATGATCCCCTCCATCTCGGCGCGGAGGGCGCGGGCGCCGGTGTTGCGCTCGCGGGCCTTGTCGGCGATGTGCTGCAGGGCCTCGGTGGTAAACGAGAGCTTGGCGCCCTCGAGCTCGAAGAGGTGCTGGTACTGCTTGACGATCGCGTTGCGCGGCTCGGTCAGGATCTGGACCAGCGCGTCGTTGGTCAGGGGCATCAGGGGCGTGACCACGGGCAGACGCCCGACGAGCTCGGGGATCATGCCGTACTCGACCACGTCCGACGCCGTCGCCTTGGCGAGCAGTTCGGCCTTCTCCTCTACGGTGCCTCTGGAGGCGGAAATCGCGGAGCTGCCGAAGCCGATGCGGGTCTTGCCCAGACGCCGGCGGATGATGTCTTCCAGGCCGACGAAGGTGCCGCCGCAGATGAAGAGGATGTTCTTGGTGTCGAGCTGGATGTACTGCTGCTCGGGGTGCTTGCGTCCGCCCTGCGGGGGGACGTTGGCGACGGTGCCTTCGAGCATCTTCAGCAGGCTCTGCTGGACGCCCTCGCCCGAGACATCGCGGGTGATCGAGACGTTGTTCGAGGTCTTTCCGACCTTATCGACCTCGTCGATGTAGATGATGCCGCGCTGCGCGGCCTCGACATCGAAGTCGGCCGCCTGCAGCAGCTTGAGCAGCAGGTTCTCGACATCCTCGCCGACATAGCCGGCCTCGGTCAGCGTGGTCGCGTCGCCGATGGCGAAGGGGACCTTCAGGATGCGCGCCAGCGTGCGGGCAAGCAGCGTCTTGCCAGAGCCCGTGGGGCCCAAGAGCAGGATGTTGCTCTTGTCCAGCTCGATCTGATCGGCGTTCTCGCTGTCGACGTGCTGCAGGCGCTTGTAGTGCGCGTACACCGCGACGGACATGGCGCGCTTGGCGATGTCCTGACCGATCACATACTGGTCGAGGTATTCCTTGATCTCGCGCGGCGAGGGGATCTCGCTCAGCGCCGCACCGGGGCTCTTCAGCCTACGGCGCTCCTGGCGGAAGATGTTCTGGCAGAGATCGACGCAGTTGGAGCAGATGTAGACCTCCGACGGTCCTTCGACCATCGGGCCCACCTCGCGGCTTGTCTTGCCGCAGAACGAGCAGGTCGTCACCTTCCGGCCGCGGAATCCCCCGTTGGAGCCTCCGCCGCCGGTGCCGGGCTGGTCGGGGCTGTCGTTCCTGTTCTTCGCCATCTGGTCTCCGCTCTCGCTTCGGGGTGGAAAAGGTCAGGTCACTATCGGCGCGGCGGGGGGTGGTTCTGGACAGGCAGAACGACCGTGGAAGCCCTGCGGCCCTCCGAAACACCCACGCCGGGATGATCCGCACCGTCGGCGGGAATGTTCCTGCCTCCGGTGCATGCACCATCATCCACATCCCGGGGGCCCGTGTCTGCGTCCGTTTGTTGTTACTTCTCGGGTTTCTTTGACGGGCCGGCGTCAGAACCGTCATTTCCGACGCCGTCGGACCCCGGAAGCGGGCGTCCGAGCAGATCGTGCCCGGGTTTGGCCCGGAAAACACGCTCGGTCTCGTTCTGGCCGCGCTTAGGGTGATCCCCTTGGTCCGCATCGGGCTGGGCGCTTTCGGCACCCCCGCTTCGGGGTGACGGAACACTCTCGGAGGGCTCTTTGGTCTTGAGCCGCCGGATGATCGATTCCCTCGCTGCGTTGAACTCCGCGTCGGAGAGCTCGCCCCGCTCATGCATCTTTCGGAGGCTGTCGAAGACGCCCTTGTCGGTCGAGGCGTCGTCGGCCGACCGCAGTGCCCGGTTGCGCAGCATCATGATCAGGCCCGCCCCGACGATCAGCGCGACGATCAGCAGCCCGACCCAGAGCACGACCTCGCCGGCGGCCGTCGAGCCCGCCTGCGCGAGAAGAGAGCCGGGAAGTGGAGCAACAAGGTTGGCCATCGCCTGCGAGGGTAGTGCCGCTCAGAGGCTGCCGAACGCGATCGCGTTGCGGAGCGGGACGAGCAGGCTGGGGACCGAGCGCTGTTCAAGCAGGCGTTCGCCCCGCTCGGCGAGCTGCGCGACGACGCCCGGCAGCTCGCGGATGTCGCCCACGCCGCCCACGCGTCGCACAGTCTGGTAGACGCTGATCGGCTCGGTGCGAGGTTCGCCCTCGCGAGCGGTGGCGGCGCTGCGGCTCTTGACCTCGAAGTGAGCCTCGTACTCGTTCTTCTCGCCGAAGGAGAAGCCCATGACTGGCTGGCAGTCCAGCGGCGTGCCCTCCTCGCGGTCGAGCAGGCCGGCGAGGGGTGAATCACCGACAAGGGCTTCGTAGATGACCGCGTCGTGGTTCTGCCCGCACTCGAGGTCGAAGCCGTAGAGGAGCTCGACGAACTCAACATCGAGCCCGCTGATGGAGAGGAAGTAGGGCGCGGCCTCGGCGAGCTCGGTGTGCAGGTCGTACGCCTCTGTCATCGAGGGTGGATTGACGACGCCGGCGCGGAGGCTGGTGGCCTTGACGGCGACCCAGCGGTGCAGCGGGTCGTCGGACGGGCTTTCGAGGGCCAGTTCGTCCTTGAGCGGGCGGAAAATGCTCATGGCGGGGAAGCGCCGGCGGACGCGCTCGAACAATTCGAGCACCGTCTCCCGCTTGCGGGGCAGTTCCATCTTCACGCCGAGCTTGAAGTTGATGTAAAAGTCCGAGCAGAGCGCCCGGTGGCTGTCGGTCATCCCGCGCTCCTTCCGTGATGCGGCCGACGGTGCGTGCGCACCCGCGACTGGGGCCGGAAGGTCCCGCCGTTTCCGTGGCGGCAGTCGGCCCGGCCGGAGTCTAGCGGGGCTTCGGTCCGTCGTCGGCCAACCGACAACAGGCCGCCGTCCACAACCTGTATCGCCTGCAAAACACGGGGCGGAGACCGCTGTTGGCGTTGTCAGGAGAGCAGCCAGTCGAGGATCGACTCAGTATCCGACAGGTCGTCCACAACGCGGTCGGCGCCCGCGAGGTCCTGGCGCGTGTACGACCCCGTCGCGACCGCCAGCACGCGGCACCCCCACGCCCGGGCGCACGAGATGTCGTGGACCGTGTCGCCGATCACCACCACCCTTGCCGGGTCGGCCTCGACGCGCCGAAGGTCGGCGAAGCGGCGCAGCGCCACGCCCGGGAGCTGGTCGCGAGAGGGCGGATCCTCGCGGGCGTCGTCGCCCCAGACGCCGAAGGGGAAGCGGTCGGGGTCGATCCCGGCGGCTGTGAGCTTCAGGCGGGCGGTCTCGGCGAAGTTCCCGGTCATGAGCGCGCAGGTCGGGCCGGTTTCGGTCATCACCGAGTCGAGCAGGTCGTGGACCCCCGGCAGGGCGGTCGCCCCGCCCTCGGCCAGCGAGGCCTTCAGGCGGTCGGCGTAGGCGCTCCGGAAGGTCGCGATACGGTCAAGGGTCGGTTCGACGCGGTTGACCCTGAAGAGGTCGGCGATGATCAGTGGGTCGAGGCGTCCGGCCCGGTCGACGCCCTCGGCGTTGAAGTGCTCGCCGAAGAGGTCCTTGCCGGCGCGGATCATGGCCCCGAAGCCCTTGCCCCCGGTGGTGAGGAGGGTGGCATCGATGTCGAAGAGGATCATTCGGTCGGTCATTGGCGCTTTCGTGGGGGAGCGACGGCCGGGCCTGGTCGGTTTAGGGCGGGTCTCAGCGGCGGATCTCGAAGGCTGTCTCTTCGGGGGCTGGCGGGAGGTCGGTGTGGTCTTCGCCCTCGATGCAGCCGGCCCGCACCTCGCGGAGGTGGTCGAGCATCGCCTCGACGGCCCCCGGCTCGCCCTGAACCTCCATGAGGACCGTCCCGTCGGGCTCGTTCTTGACCCAGCCGGAGAGCCCGTGGTCGGACGCGGCGTGCCGGCAGGTCATGCGGAAGCCGACCCCCTGGACGATCCCGGAGAAACGCACTCTTTTTCTGACCATCGAAGCCAGCGTAGACCGCTCTGGAGCCCGGCGTAGCGTCGGGGCGCGGCGTGTGGAGCTGGGGCGGGGGGCCGGCCCGAGCGTACAGTCGTCTTCGATGAGCGCACCGATGCAGGGCAACACGGATCTGGACCGGGTCCGCGAGGCGTCGGACATCGTCGATGTGATCGGCGAGCATGTGGCGCTCAAGCCCAAGGGGCGCGAGTTCGTCTGCCTCTGCCCCTTCCACGACGACCACAACCCGTCGATGTATGTCGTGCCGCACAAGCAGATCTTCAACTGCTTCGTCTGCGGCGCGGCGGGCGATGTGTTCACCTTCGTCGAGAAGTTCCACTCGATGAACTTCCGTGAGGCGCTGGAGTTTCTCGCCGAACGCTCCGGCGTCGAGCTGACGCGCAGCGGGATCGGCAAGCAGCAGAACGCCGGGCCGGGGCGGGCGGAGATCATCGGCGCCAATGACGCGGCGTGCGAGTTTTTCTGCGCGTTCTTCCACAAACACGAGGGCGCACGGCGCGCGAGAGAGATCGCCCTGGGACGCGGGATCTCCCCGGAGATGATCGAGAAGTTCAGGCTCGGCGCCTCGCCCGACCGCTGGGACGGCTTGCTGCTGACGATGGGTCGCAAGGGGATCCCCGTCGACCACCTCGTCGCGGCGGGCCTGGTGCGCCAGAAGGACGGGGGCAAGACCTTCGACAATTTCCGCAACCGGCTGATGTTCCCGATCCACGACCAGGTCGGGCGCGTCGTCGCCTTCGGCGCCCGCAAAATCAACGAAGAGGACGAGCCGAAGTACCTCAACAGCCCCGACTCGGTCGTGTTCGACAAGTCGTCGACGCTGTACGGGCTGCACCAGGCGGCGTCGGCGATCCGCCAGAGCCGTGTCGCGATCGTCACCGAGGGCTACACCGATGTGATCGCCTGCCACCAGGCGGGGTTCGATAACGCGATCGCAACGCTCGGCACGGCGCTGACGCCCGGGCACGCCAAGATCCTCCGGCGTCTGTGCGACGCGGTGATCCTGCTCTTCGACGCAGACGAGGCGGGGCTGCGGGCGGCCGACCGGGCGACAGAGGTCTTCTTCTCCGAACGCCTCGATGTCCGCGTCTGCACGCTCTCGGCGGTCGCCGACGCGAAAGACCCCGACGAGTTGCTCAAGCGTGAGGGCGGGGCCGAGGCGTTCAAGCGGGCGCTCGACGCCTCGGTCGATCTGCTCGAGTTCCGCTTCGCCCGGGTCAAAGAACGCCTGAGCGGGGTCGGGCCGGCCGCGGTGCAGCGCGCCATCGAAGAGGAACTCCCCCGCCTGGCAGAACTAGGGCTGCACCGGACAGACCCTGTCCGCAAGCGGCTGATCCTCCAACGCCTCAGCTC
>SLFH01000071.1 GCA_007124345.1 Phycisphaerales bacterium
GCACCGCCGAAAGCCCCGAATCGTGCTCGCGCATGAACTCCAGCGCCGCGATCAGCGAGGGCTCATCGATCGCCGCCATGAGGCACGCGCCGGGCAGCGTCCGCAGGATCGAGATGTCGCAGAACCCGTGGTGCACCGCCCCGTCGCCGCCGACGAGCCCCGCCCGATCGAGGCACAGCCGCACCGGAAGCCCCTGCAGCGCGACCTCCTGAAACGCCTGGTCGAACGCACGCTGCATGAAGGTCGAATACACCCCAAAGAACGGCTTCCACCCCGTCTTGGCAAGCCCCGCCATCATGTCCAGCGCGTGGCTCTCGCAGATCCCCGTGTCCCACACGCGGTCGGGATACGCCTGCATCGCCCGCGTCAGCCCCGTCCCGTCGGGCATCGCCGCCGTGCACGCAACCACGCGATCGTCACGCTCCAGCAGGTCCAGCATCGCCTCGCCGAACGCGCCGGTGAACGACCTTCCGGCGCTCTTGACCTCGATGCGGCAGCCCTCGTCCTCCATGTCGCCCGTCAGGCTGAACGACGGGGGCGAGTGGAAGCTTGTCGCGTCGTTCTCCGCCGCGTTGAGCCCCTTGCCCTTCACCGTCTTGACATGCAGCACCATCGGCTGGTCGAACTCGCGCGCCTCGGCGAGAAACTCGATCAGCGCCGGGATGTCGTGCCCGTCGATCGGCCCGACCGTCACCAGCCCGAACTTCTCGAACCACGAGTCCTCGGCGAGCATCGCCTTGGCCGCCTCGCCCATCCGGTGGTACGACTCGGTCAGCGCCTCGCCCCCGGGCATGTGGCTCAGAAGCCTTTTGGCCGTTTTCTTGAAGCCCCCGTAGGTGTGGCTCAGACGCACACGGTCGAAGTACTGCGACACCGCGCCCTGCGGCTTCGAGATCGACATCCCGTTGTCGTTCAGCACCACCAGAAACTGCCGCTTCAGCGTCCCCGCGTTGTTCAGCCCCTCCATCGCCACGCCGTTGACGATCGACGCATCGCCGATCAGCGTCACCACGCGGCGCCCGTCGGGGTTGTTCTTCGGGTCGAAGTGCTCGCTGTTGAGCAGGTCCCCCCGCGCCATGCCGACCGCCGTCGAGATCCCCGTCCCCGCGTGCCCGACGCTGAACAGGTCGTAGGACGATTCGCGCGGCTCGGGAAACCCCGCCATCCCCTCGCGCGTCCGCAGCTTCGAGAGATGCTCCAGCCGCCCGGTGAGCAGCTTGTGCGGATAGCACTGGTGCCCCACATCGAAGAGCAGCCGGTCGCGCCCGAAGTCGAAGACATAGTGCATCGCCAGAGTCAGCTCAACGACACCCAGATTCGGCGCAAGATGCCCGCCGGTCTTGGAGACCTGGTCGATGATCGCCGCCCGGATCTCCGCCGCGACCTCCGGCAGACGCTCGGGCGGGATCGACCGAAGGTCCTCGGGCCCGGAGATCGACTTGAGCAGGCTGTATCGCTGTTGATCCAAACCGGACACTCCGGGTTACGGTCTTCCTGAGGCGGGCGTACTCAAACCACTTCGGATGCTAGCTTTCAATAGCTTTTGAAAGAACCCGAAATTCTACCGCAGGGGCCGATCCCCCGACGGGGATCTTTGGCCCCCGGAGGCCCCCGATCGATCACGGCCGCCTACCGATCCCGGACGACCAGCCAGGCCGCTAGTTCGCGCAGCGGGTCCGCCTCGGGGCCGAAGGGGGCCAGCAATTCGACCGATGCTTCCGATAACCGCTCCGCCTCGCGCCTCGCCGCCTCCACGCCCATCACGCCCGGATAGGTCAGCTTCCCAGCCGCGGCGTCCTTGCCCGTCTTCTTGCCGACCTCCTCGGCGCTCCGCTCGACATCCAGCAGATCGTCGACGATCTGGAACACCAGCCCGACCGTCCGCCCAAACGCCCCGAGCCGCTCAGCCGCCTCGCCCCCGTCCGGCTCGGAAGCCCCCAGCACAGCCCCGATGCGGCACGAAGCCTCCAGCAGGGCCCCGGTCTTGCCCGTGTGGATCGTCTCCAGTCTCGACAGGTCATCGAGCCCTTCAGGCAGGCCTCCCAGTGTGTCGTAGACCTGCCCGCCGATCATCCGGCCCGTCCCCGTCGCCAGCTCGCGGCAAGCCACCGCCGCCCTCGCCGGATCGACCACCTCTCCCGCCAGCAGCCCGAACGCGTGCGTGAGCATCGCGTCTCCCGCCAGAATCGCCATCGCCTCGCCCTTGGCGATGTGCAGGGTCGGGCGCCCCCGGCGCAGCTCGTCGTCGTCCATCGCCGGCAGGTCGTCGTGCACGAGACTGAAGCAGTGCACCAGCTCGATCGCCGCGCCGCCCGGCAGGCTGTCGGTTCCCGTCCCCCCCGCGCAGACGCACGCGTGCCACGCCAACGCCGGACGCACACGCTTGCCCTCCGACAGCAGCGCGTACCCGACCGCCTCTCGCAGCGAGCCGGGCGCATCCATCGACGAGACAACCCGCTCCAGATACGCATCGATCTGGGCGCGGGGCGACACGAGCGCTTCGGGAAAGGCCGACATCGTCCGATCGTACGGCCGCCGCCTGAGGGCCGTACCATCGCCTCCCGATGGACGCGATCGCAGACATCATCGTGCGCGGTGGGTGGGTCATGCTCCCCCTGCTCGTCCTGAGCGTGATCTCCCTCGCCCTCTCGTTCGAGCGGGCCCTTTTCTGGATCACCACGCACAACGCCCCGCGCCGGGCCCGCATCAACCCCTTCACCCGCGCCCTCCGAGAGGGCGACGCTGACAAGGCCCGCTCGGTCATGAAGACCGACC
>SLFH01000376.1 GCA_007124345.1 Phycisphaerales bacterium
CCCGCGGGCGGGCGGCGGCCGGAGCTGCGGGAGAGGACGCGGTGCCGAAGCGCACGGACATACAGAAGGTCGCGCTGATCGGCTCGGGCCCGATCGTGATCGGGCAGGGCTGCGAGTTTGACTACTCGGGCGCCCAGGCCTGCAAGGCCCTCAAGGCCGAAGGCTTCCGGATCGTCTTGGTCAACTCCAACCCGGCGACGATCATGACCGATCCGGCGTTCTCGGACCGGACCTACATCGAGCCCATCACGCCCGAGACGGTCCGCAAGGTGATCGAGAAGGAGGCCCGGCTGGGCACCCCGATCGACGCCGTGCTGCCGACCCTCGGCGGGCAGACCGCCCTCAACTGCGCCTGCGCGCTCTGGGACGAGGGCGTCTTCCAGGAGCACGGGGTCGAGATGATCGGCGCCAACCGCGAGGTCATTCACCGCGCCGAGGACCGCCAGACCTTCCAGACCGTCTGCGAGTCGGTCGGGCTCAAGACGCCGCAGAACAAGGCCGTCAAGACCCTCGCCGACGCCGAGGCCTTCCTCGAAGAGGTCGGCCTCCCGGCGATCATCCGCCCGGCCTTCACCCTCGGCGGCTGGGGCGGGGGCGTGGCGTACAACATCGAGGAGTTCCGCGAGATCGTCCAGCGCGGGCTCTCGGCCTCGATGATCGGCCAGGTGCAGGTCGACAAGTCGCTGCTCGGATGGAAAGAGTTCGAGCTCGAAGTCGTCCGCGACAAGAAAGACAACTGCGTCATCGTCTGCGGCATCGAGAACATCGACGCCATGGGCGTGCACACCGGCGATTCGGTCACCGTCGCGCCGATCCTCACGCTGACCGACAAGGAATACCAAGCCCTCCGCGACGCATCGTTCGCGATCATGCGCAAGGTCGGCGTCGAGACCGGCGGCTCGAATGTCCAGTTCGCCGTCAACCCCAACCCCGAGCCCAACCCCGACGGCTCGAAACCCTTCGACTTCGTCGTCGTCGAGATGAACCCCCGCGTCTCGCGTTCGTCGGCGCTGGCGTCCAAGGCGACGGGCTTCCCGATCGCGAAGATCGCGGCCAAGCTCGCGGTGGGCTACACGCTCGACGAGCTGCGCAACGACATCACGGGCAACACGAGCGCCTGCTTCGAGCCCTCGATCGACTATGTCGTCACGAAGATGCCCCGCTGGACCTTCGAGAAGTTCCCCGAGGCCGACGAGACGCTGACGACGCAGATGAAGTCCGTCGGCGAGGCGATGGCGATCGGACGCACCTTCAAGGAGTCGCTGCAGAAGGTCATCCGCTCGATGGATGTCAAACGCTTCGGCTTCGGGCTCGACAAGAACGACCAGTGGCTCGCTGCCAAGCGGGCGATAGACGCCGGCCAGCCCCCGCCCAAGCCCGGCGAGGAGGGTGTGGTCCTCCGCACCGCCGACGACCAGCCGATCGAGTGGCCCGTTACCCCCGAGAAGCTCGCGCGCAAGCTCAGCGTGCCAAGCCAGGGGCGCCTGTACTACATCCGCTACGCGATGAAGGAGGGGTGGTCGAACGCGAAGATCCACGAGCTCTCGGGCATCGACCCGTTCTTCCTCGACCAGATGCGAGAGCTCGTCGATTTCGAGGATGTGCTCTGCGGGTATGAACGCCTCGAAGACCTGCCCAGGGAGGTCGTGTTCGAGGCCAAGCAGCTCGGCTACGCCGACGCGCAGCTCGCCAACCTGTACCTCGGCAACATCTCCAGCGAGAACATCCTGAAGGTGCGGGCACGGCGCAAGGAGCTCGGGGTCGAGCCGGTGTACAAGCTCGTCGACACCTGCGCCGCGGAGTTCGACGCCGTCACGCCGTACTTCTACTCGACCTACGAGTCGTCGTACACCTCGTTCAACGATGCCGGCGAGGCGTCGACGCTCTTCTCCGACGAGATCCGCGTCTCCAAGACGCCCAAGGTCGTGATCCTCGGCGGCGGGCCCAACCGCATCGGCCAGGGCATCGAGTTCGACTACTGCTGCTGCCACGCCGCCTACGCCGCCGACGAGCTCGGCTTCGAGTCGGTGATGGTCAACTCCAACCCCGAGACGGTCTCGACCGACTACGACACCAGCGACCTGCTCTTCTTCGAGCCGCTCACGCTCGAAGATGTCCTGAACATCTACGAGAAGCTCGACACCGGCGCCGACGGCGAGACCGGTCTCGTCAAAGGCTTCATTGTCCAGTTCGGTGGCCAGACGCCCCTGAACCTCGCCCACGGGCTGAAGCTCGCGGGCGTCCCGATCCTCGGCACAAGCCTCGATTCGATCGATCTCGCAGAAGACCGCGACCGCTTCGACGCCCTGCTCGAGAAGCTCGGCCTCCAGCGCCCCGCCAGCGGCATCGCCCGCTCGCTCGACCAGGCCGTCGAGATCGCAGAAGAGATCGGCTACCCCGTGCTCGTCCGCCCCTCGTATGTGCTGGGCGGTCGAGGCATGGAAATCTGCCCGGACAAGAAGGCCTTGGTCCACTACATGACCAGCGCTCTGGATGTCTCCGACCTCGACGGCGCGCCGGTCCTGATCGACAAGTTCCTCGCCGGCGCGACCGAGGTCGATGTCGATGTCGTCGCCGACTTCGATCCTACCGCAGACGAGCAGCCCGCCGGGCGCCGCGCCGTCTGCTGCGGCGTCATGCAGCACATCGAGCACGCGGGCGTCCACTCGGGCGACTCTGCCTGCGTCGTCCCGCCCTACTCGCTCTCCAGACCCGTCGAGGAGCAGATCCGCGAGATCACGCGGACGCTCGCCAGAGAGCTCCGCGTCTGCGGGCTGATGAACGCGCAGGTCGCGGTGAAAGACGAGCGGATCTACCTCATCGAGGTCAACCCGCGAGCCAGCCGCACGGCGCCGTTCGTCTCCAAGGCCAAGCACATCTCGTGGCCGAGCGTGGCCGCCAAGGCGATGCTGGGCAAGACGCTCGACGAGATGGGCGTGCAAGAGGTCCGCGACACCGGCGCGTACGCGATCAAGGAATCGGTCTTCCCCTTCCAGAAGTTCCCCGGCGTCGACTTCGTGCTCGGCCCGGAGATGCGATCGACGGGCGAGGTCATGGGCATCGACCTGACGGTGCCGGTCGCGTACCTCAAGGCGCTCGCGGCGGCGTCCAGCGAGCTGCCGACCGAGGGCGGGGTGTTCCTGTCGGTCCGCAACGACGACAAGCCCCACGCTGTGCCGATCGCCCGCTCGCTCATGGCGATGGGCTTTACCGTGTACACGACCGAGGGCACGGGCGCGCTGCTCCAAGAGCACGGGATGCGTCCGCAGGTGCTCCAGCGCATCGCGGCGGGGGCCCGGCCCAATGTGATCGACCTCATGTCCGACGGGCGGATCACCCTGGTCATCAACACGCCCAGCCGCACCGGCTGGCAGACCGACGAGGGCAAGATCCGCGCCACCGCCGTCCGCCTGAACATCCCGATGATCACGACGATCACGGGCGCCGAGGCGGGCGTCAGGGCGATCGAGGCCAGCCGCGCAGGCGGGTGGGAGGTCAGGGCGCTGCAGGACTACGCCGAGCTTGCAAAGAAGGTGCGTGCCGAGGGCGCGGGCGACGCGCCGCCCAGGCCCGCCACCGTCAGGAGCGGATCGGGAGTTTGAGCCGGGCTGTGAATGGGGCTGTGAGTGGGGGCGTCGTCGGGACGCGGGCTTAGCGTCCGCCGCGCGGCATCCGGTCGTAGAGATCGAAGATCTCGTTGGCCCGGTTGTTGGCGTTCCGCGACCGCTCGTCGAGGCGACGCATCTCTTCGGCGAGCCGCTCGCGCGTCTCCGCGTCGGCGGTGGCCATCTGGTCGCGCAGCGAGCGGGCCTGGTTGGCGATCGCCTGCGAGATCTGCGAGAGCTCGACACGGACAGTCTCGACCACCGTGTGGGGCTCGCCCATGCGCAGCGCGTCGATCCCGTAACGCACCGGAGGCATCAGCAGGTCGCGGTCGGCCACGCGCACGCGGAGCCTCCCGCAGGGGGACAACCCGCCCGTCGGCTCGCCGCCGTTGGTCAGCCTCGGCGGCATCGGCTCGCCGTCCGCCAGCCAGCGGTCGTAGCCGGGCACACGCACGAACGGGTTCAACGCCGGCGGCGGTCCGTCGAGGCGGGCTTCTGATGCGGGCTCTAGATCCCGGCTCGCCCACTCGCCTAGCCGGAACCTCCACGCGCCCTCCAGCACATCGAGCCCGATCTCGCCCGGCTGATCGAGCTGCTTGAACGAACCCATGCGGACCGCCGCGTCGATCTCCCGTCCCTGACGATGCACCCTCAGGCGCATCACATCGCCCGGGTCGCGGGCGACGATCAGAAACCGCATCGTCTCCATGCTGTCGAGTTCCTGCCCGTTGATCTCCAGAATGATGTCTTGGGCAACGAGCACATCGGCGGCGTCGAACCCCTGCACGGTCCCGCTGATCCGCACCCCGCGCGGCACATCCCCGCCGAAGCTGACACCCATGCCGGCGCGCGGGCCGCGCCGGAAGATCTCCCACCCGATCGCTTCGACCCGCGCCCGCTGCTCGGGCGTCAGCTCCCGCTCCTTGACCATGGCTTCGAGCTTCTTGAGGTCGCCGCCGGTCGCTTCCAGCAGACGCTCCGACGCCCGCTCGCGCTGGGCGTACTCGGGATGGTCGAGGGCCGCGATGGGGTCGGCCAGAGCGGTGGTGGCCAGCAGCCAGGCCGCCGCCGTTGCTGTCACCGCCCGAGCCATGACCGAGTTCAGGTGCTTTCGCATATGCATGAGTCTCTGGTCTCCGGGCCCGGGATTCAACCCTCGCCGCCCCGGGTGAGCTCGGCGATCGTCAAAGCGGACTTGAGGATCCAGTCCGCCAGCTCCGACGCGGGGCCGATCAGCCACGCCCACTCCGCCCCGCCCCGCTCGGTCAGGGTTGCGGCTTCTGCGCCGAGCGATTCGACCATGAGGGGGGGCAGCAGGGCCGAGGCCGCGTCCAGCCGCACGCCCTCTTGTCGGAGCCCCTCGAAGAAGGCCTGCAGCCTCCGCCCGTCCAGCGAGAGCTTCGTGCCGCCGTCCCCGCCCGCGGTTCTGTTCCGGGCCCTCGCCAGCGAGAACTGCAGCGCCCCCTGTGCGAACACGCCCGGCAGCCGGTCGGAACGGGGCAGCTCCAGATCCACGATCACCGGGGGCAGCCCCTTGCGGAAGACGAGGTTGCCCGGATGCCAGTCGCCATGGACGACCTGCCTCGGCCAGTTTGCCCAGCCCAGGCGTTCGACCTCCTGCTCGGCGGCCGCCATCGCCCGGGCCAGGCGAGCCCCGCCCTCGGCGTTCGAGCGTTCCAGGCGCTCACGCAGGTGGACAGCGGCGTGGAACCCGCCCTCGGGCGCCGGGTGCGAGGGCCGGAAGCTCCGCAGTGCCCGGTGCGCCGCGCCGAGCGCCCACCCCGCCCCTCGCGTCTGCTCGATCGACGCGTCGTACCCCGTGCCCGACACGAACTCCATCAGCTCGTAGACATGGCGCCCGAGCTGGAGCATCGAGTTGTTCTCTCGCTTGGTGCCCAACAGCTTCGGCACACGCACACCCGACGAGGCCAGGTGGAGCATCGTCTCGTGCGCGACCGCGACGCGGTACGGATCGTCCCTCCCCGGCGCGAGCCTCTTGAGCAGGAGCCGCTCGGATGAAGTCTCGATCAGCACCTTGGGCGAGGCGGGGTCGCCCAGAGCGAGCGGGCGGGCGGAGCGCACCATCGCCAGGTCGTAGTGACGCAGAACGGCGGCGAGCTCGGCGGGGGTGATCTGGTCGGCGCGGGTGCTGACGGGGCGGTGCCGATCGCGCGGGTCGTCAGGCCCGGGGCCCAGAAAGATCGGTTCGGTGGTGGGGGCCATCGGTCGCTGCGCCCTTTCCCCGGCGCGAGACGCTAGAGGGAGACCCAGCGTCCGAAGGCCGGGCGACGCCGCGCGGCGTCACTCCACATTCTGGACCTGTTCCTTGATGCGGTCGATCGCGCCCTTGATCTCGACGATCCTGCGGCTGATCAGCGCGTCGGGGCTCTTGCTGGCGATGGTGTTCGCCTCGCGGAGCATCTCCTGGCTCAAGAAATCCAGCGTGCGTCCCACCGGGCGTTCGGCCTCGCCTTCGACGAGCTCGCCGAACTGCTCGATGTGCCCCGCCAGGCGGCTGAGCTCCTCGGCGATGTCGGTCTTCTCGGCGTAGACGGCGATCTCGCGGACCAGGTCGACGGGCTCGACGGAGATGCCCGCGTCCTTGAGCATCGTTTCGAGCCTGGAGCGCAGGCGGTTCTCGTACTCGCGGACGACATCGGGCGCGCGCCCGGAGATCTCGGCCAGGCGCTCGGCGATCGCCGAACGTTGTTGTTCCAGATCCTCGGCGAGGAGGACGCCCTCGCGGTCGCGCATTTTGATAAGGCGGTTGCACGCGTCGTCGAGCAGCTTGACGAACGCGTCGCGGGCGTGGTGCAGGCGTGACTCCTCGTTGGCCGGGGCCTGCAGCACACCGGGCAGCGCGAGCAGCGTGCCCACATCCACCGAGAGCTCGCCGTTCTTCACCGACTCGGTCTTGCGGACCTGGCGGATGTAGTGCTCCAAAGCGCGGTGGTTGATCTCGCTTGCGGCCGACTCGGAGGTGTCGGTGCACGAGGCGCGGAGGGTGACCGTCCCGCGGTTGATCCGTTTGCGCAGCTCGCTTTCGAGCTCGGCTTCGAGGCCCTGGAGGTCCTCGGGCAGACGGATGCTTGCCTTGAAGTACTTGTTGTTGAGGGAGCGGACCTCGACGAAGTAGTGGACTCCGTCGATCTGCGCGGAGGCCTCACCGTAGCCGGTCATGCTGCGGATCACTTCGGGGGTCTCCGGTTCATGGCTTAGCCGCCGTCGCTCGGGTCGGCCGGCGCCTCGCCCTGAGGCGTCGCGTCGGCGGGGGGCTCGGCGGGCTGTGCGGGCGGCTGGACGGGGGTGGTCTCGGTCTGCTGGGGACCGGCGGGGCCGGCTTCCGTCGCGGCGGGGTCGCGGTCGCCTCTGGCGGCGAAGTTCAGCGCGATCGCGATCAGCAGCCAGATGATGAACAGCCCGACGGTGCCGATGGTCAGCGCGTCGCCGGTCTTGGCGCCGAAGGCGGTCTGTCCCGAGCCCGCGCCCGCGCCGCCGAAGGCGCCGCCGAGGCCGCCGCCCTGGGGCTTCTGGATCAGCACGATCCCGATCAGCAGGAGGGAGACAAACACGAAGATCAGGACACCGACGCCCGTGAGAATCCCGCTCATTGCAGCAAGCACGCCCATAGATCCACCCATAGCACAGGGGTTCGGTCAACAACAAGCAGCGGGCCGGAGGCGGCTCCGGCGCCGAATCGCGGGGCCGAGGCCCCAACACCGGGCGGAAATGGCCAGCCCGGCGCAGAGGGCATGATAGGCGGAGCGGTCGCCCCGACGAGCGGCCCCGGAGGCCTCATTCCGAACCGGACCGGACGCTTTGCATCGACGCTCGCACGATCGGGACGAAGTCCGCGATCTTCAGCGAGGCCCCCCCGATCAGCCCCCCGTCGATCGATCGCTGGCGGAAAAGTCCGGCGGCGTTCCCGGGCTTGACCGACCCCCCGTAGATGATCCGCAAGCGGTCTGAGACCCCGTCGTACATGTCCTTGAGGACCTCGCGGATCTTCTCGTGCGCTTCTTCTGCATCGTCGGGGGTGGCGGTCTGGCCGGTGCCGATCGCCCAGACGGGCTCGTACGCGATGACGAGGTTGTCGACCAGCCCCTCGGCGATGCCCGCGAGGCCGGATCGGAGCTGGATCTCGTTGACCTCGTGGGTTCTGCCTTCCTCGCGTTGTTCGAGCGTCTCGCCGACGCAGAGCACGCACCGGAGGCCGCCCTCGAGGATCGCCTTGACCTTGCGGTTGATCAGTTCGTCGTCTTCACCGATGACATGGCGGCGCTCAGAGTGCCCCGCGAGGATTACCTGCACCCCGCAGTCGCGGAGCATGTCGACGGAGACCTCGCCCGTGTACGCCCCCTCGGGCTCTGGGTAGACGTCCTGAGCGCCGAGCAAGATCGGCGACTGGCGGTCGCGGAGGATGCTCTTGACGGCCAGCAGATAGACGCAGGGGGGGAAGACGGCGACATCGATCGGCGCGATCTCGCCCGCCAGCGCGTCGGCGACGCCCCGGATCAGCTCCGAAGACGCCTTCAGCGTCGAGTTCATCTTCCAGTTGCCGCCTACGAACGGCCTTCGCTCGGACATACCGCCTCCATGACAGGATGATCGGGCATCCCTGCCCCTCGCCGAGTGTACCGCGTCGCCGGGAGGGACCACGGCGGGACCTGCTGACCCGACAGCCCCCGGGGGGCCGGCGCCGGGCCCGTGCCGCCCCGGCCCTCAGCCCTTGGGCCCGGCGGAGCGGACCTCGTCGGGCATGTCGAACTTCTGGTCGTTCTCGCGGAACGACTTGGCGAGCTCCTTGGCCTTTTTGTCGTAGGCCTTCGGGTCGTCCCAGGTGTTCCTTGGCTTGAGGACCTCCGTGGGAACGCCCTTGACCCCGGTGGGGATGTGCAGGCCGAAGATAGGATCGGTGTCGACGGGGGTGTCGCGGAGCGAGCCGGTCATGATGGCGGTGACCATCGCCCGGGTGTAGGCGAGGTTGAATCTCTTGCCGACGCCGTAGGGCCCGCCTGTCCAGCCGGTGTTGAGCAGCCAGACGGTGGAGTTGTACTTCTTGATGCGTTCGGCGAGCATCTCGGCGTATTGGACGGGGGGCCTTGGGAGGAAGGGCCCGCCGAAGCAGGGCGAGAAGTTCGCCACCGGCTCGGTCACGCCCGCCTCGGTGCCGGCGAGCTTGCTGGTGTACCCGTTGATGAAGTAGTACATCGCCTGCTCGGGGGTGAGGCGGGCGACGGGGGGGAGGACGCCGTAGGCGTCGGCGGTGAGGAAGACCACATGCTTGGGGTGCCCGCCGATGGAGGGGATCTTGGCGCCTGGGATGAAGTCGACGGGGTATGTGACGCGTGTGTTCTCGGTGATCGAGCCGTCGTCGTAGTCGGGGTCGCGGGTCTTGTCGTCGATGACGACATTCTCGAGGACCGAGCCGAAGCGGATGGCGTTCCAGATCTGGGGCTCGCCCTCTTCGCTGAGCTTGATGCACTTGGCGTAGCAGCCGCCCTCGAAGTTGAAGACGCCGTCGGGCCCCCAGCCGTGCTCGTCGTCGCCGATGAGCGCGCGCTCGGGGTCGGCCGAGAGGGTGGTCTTGCCGGTGCCCGAGAGGCCGAAGAAGAGGGCGACATTGCCCTCGTCGTCCTTGGCGACATTGGCCGAGCAGTGCATCGGGAAGACGCCCTGGTCGGGCATGTCGTAGTTCATCGCGTAGAAGATGCTCTTCTTCATCTCCCCCGCGTACTCGCTTCCCAGGATGACGACCGTCTTGCGCTCCATCGACTGCACGATGATGATCGGGGACTTGACGCCCAGCTCCGCCTGCTCGGCCTCGGTCAGGCGCCGACGACCGGCGTTGATGACTGTCCAGTCGTGGTTCCAGTCGGTGCTGCCCCCGGCCGCGGGCGAGCCCTGGCGGATGAACAGCGTCTGGGCGAACAGGTTGTGCCAGGCCTGCTCGGTCACCACGCGGACGCCCAGGCGGTGGCGGGGGTCTGCGCCCGCGAACCCGTCGAAGACGTACATCTGGTCGGCGGTCTCGTTGAGGTGCTCGGTGGCGATCTGCAGCACCCGATCGAAGTTCTTGGGGGTGATGGGCTGGTTGACCTTGCCCCACCAGATCTTGTCGTGGATGCCCGCGGTGTCTTCGAGGTACTTGTCCGTCGGGCTCCGCCCGGTCCGGTCGCCCGTCGAGCAATTCAGGGCCCCGTTGGAAGCGAACCGTCCCTCGCCCGCGGCCAGCGCACGCTCGATGAGCTCGGCGGGCGCGATGTTGTGCAGGGCCTTCTCGAGACGGAGTTTCACGCTCGCCGCAGTCGTGCCGGACATCGAAAACACCTCCGTGGGGTGGAATGCTGTGGGGAGCCTCAAGCCTAGGCGTCGAGCAACACGCCGGCCCCGTTTCCGTTGCCGGGCCGGCCTTATCAGGCTAGTGTTGCCCCGGCGGGTGACCGCCGAACATCCGATGGAGGCCGTAGCTCAGTTGGTTAGAGCACCTGGTTGTGGTCCAGGAGGTCGCGGGTTCGATCCCCGTCGGTCTCCCTTCATCCGATCGATGCATGCCGTCCGGTCCCCGGTCAAGCTCGGGGAAACGCCGGGCGGCGGCTGTTTTTGTTGGGACGGCCCCCCGGCCCTCCCTCCCCCGAGACATCCAATTAGAAGCCGATCGCCCCAAGCGTCCGCTCAACCGACGCGAGGTACCCGCCACCGAACAGACGCGTGTGCACCAGCAGCGGGTAGAGGTTGTAGAGGTCCTTCCGCGTCTCGAAAAATCCTTTGCGTATCGGACGCAACTCGTCGTACCGCTCGAAAAACTCCCGCCCGAAGGTGGAAAAGAGCGTGATGAACGCCAGCTCGACCTCCGGGTCGGCGTAGTAAATCGCCGGGTCGATCAGCCCCGCGACGCGTCCGTCGCCGGCGAGCACGTTGCCCGACCAGACATCCCCGTGGATCAGGCCGGGCGGCGCCGCATCGCCGATCAGTTCGTCGAGCTTCGCAGCGACGGCCTCGACCCGGGCGACGAC